>NZ_RYYJ01000020.1:0-9463 GCF_004379015.1 Campylobacter sp. US50a
GATAGAGTTTTAGATGATTTAGAAATACCTAAATCTTTAAGCGATTATGATACATTCAAAAATGAAATCATTTTTGATAGTAAATTGGATTTTAGGGTAAATCATTTGCATCTTTTTGAGAGAAAAGAGCGATTACCTGAAATTGTGAAAAAACTAAATGATAGGTTCATAGGACACATTATTAATGGTGAATTGAAAATTATCAAAGATAATTATAATCTTCAAAAGATGATTATTCCTGCAGCTTATAAGCAAAGAGTAGTTTTATACATTCCTTTGAAACTTCAAGAAGAATCAGTTGATACGATAGTTGTAGTTGAAAAAGAGGAAGTTAAAAACGAACAGTATTACGCCGTGAGAACTATACTAAATCCGCAAGACAATATTTACAAAACTGCAAGAGTTCTTTCAATAGTTGAATCAGAATGGGTTAAAAACACTATTTGAAAGAAAAAACATTGGTAAAATAGGCTTTTGAGATAAGTCATTTTACCATGTAATTTTATTTCCAAAAAAAGAAATGGAAAGAAAGCTTGAAAAAAGTACTTACAAGTGTGAATAATAATATTTTTTGTAAAAATTTGATATGATTTAAGAATATTAATCCAAGGCTATGTTAAAATAAAGTATTGATTTATAAATATTGGTAATATAATTTATAGTATTAAATATCACACAAAAAGAGATTTTGTAAGGAGTTAACGAAGTGTAAAAGTATCAATGTAATTAAAGGCATTTGGATTATTAAAATTTAAATTAATTTAATAAATTAAAGCTATGATTATTATTTTTTACTTCATAATTGCAAATATATACTTCTTGTTGTTTGTTGTTTTCCTTACCACAAGCATGATATTGAAAATTATTAGGACTATATACCTTAAAATCATTCTTAGAACAAAAATCAATTAAGTTTTTGTTTTCTAAGCCTTTATTTATAATCACATTACTCATTCCAAACTTTATATTACTTTTATCTAATTCCTTACAAACCATAAATAATCTATTATCATCATTAAAGCCCCACTTGTAACTTTCATTATATGTAGCAGTAGTTATTGAATAAGGCGAATCAAGATATACAAAATCATCCTTATTTAATGTTTCGTTAAAAATTAAGTCTTGAAAATCTCTTTTGTATATTGAAATATTATTTTTAGAAAAAAACTCACAACCAAAATTTATAGCCTTTTTATTTTTAAGAGAAAAACAGTTATTTCCGAATGGCATATTAAAGTCTCCTTTTTTGCTAACTCTAAATTGTTGTGAAAAAGCAAAAAACATAAGTGTGTAAAGGTCTAATGAATTTTTGTTTTTATTATAAAAATCTCTAAATTTGTGATATGCTTTTTTATAAATTTCAACTTCGTTTTTATCACTAAAACATCTAATGGTTGTTTTAGTTGGCAACCCAAACTCTTCAATTCTTTTTTCTATATGTTTTATTATCGTTTTTTCATTGTTTTTTGCAAACATTTGATAATATAAATGCAAAGTTTCGTCAATATCATTTATTATATATTTTTTTGCTTGAGTATTCATCGATACAGTTGCACTTCCAGCAAAGGCGTCTATAAAATGATTAATATTTTTCGGAAACAGATTTATTAAACCACGACGAATTAAACGATTTTTATTTCCCATATAAAGAATGGGGCTACTTATAAAACTACTCATTAATTAGCCTATCTAAATTTATTTTGATATTTCCACAATTACTATTTATTTGTCTTAATATGTTTGAAAATTCATCAAGCGTTAGAAATTTTACGTCTGAATATTTTAAATAGTTTAAATATTTTGGTTTCGGATAGCTCAATTCATATTGTTTTATTGCATTATAGTCAATATCTTCTACAAACAACATTTTAACCTGATTTTCGTAAATTTCTTTATTTGGAAGTTCTTTCATTTGAGAATCATAGCCATTGCTATAATTAACCAAAATTAAAGTTCCGCCTAGTTTTTTTGTAAGTTGAAATAAAGAATGGAATTTTTTCCAGTTGTAGGGATATTTGTTTGGGTCAGATGTATGTGGCATAACATAAATGCTGTCACATTTTAAGTATTCAAAAATGTAATATTTACTATTGATACTATTTTGATATACATACACGCTATCTATATCAAAACCGTAAGTTTTATCGCCACCTAAACAGCGTATAATAAACTCTTTACTTGAGTCGTCACTTTTTCCTATAGGTTTACTGTTTTGCATATATATTTTTCCTTTTCCAAAATTGTTTATATATTCTTTATTAGGACACCAATAACGGCACACTTGGTCTATTTGACATATTAAAAGACCTTGTAAAGCATTCAGTTTTTTGTATATAATTAAACAAAATACTAATTTTATTATCCAGTGTGTTTTTAGCATAATTTACAAAATTATGATACACAAGATAGTTATTTAGGTATTTAGTTGATACACCTTTAAAATTATAAACTATCATAGCTTTTAGTTTGCTATGATAATTATTAATAGTTTGAATATTAAAACTCCCACAAGTGTATTTATTACGTGGTATTCTTATATGGTTTAAATCTAAATCGGACGCTACTTTTAAATAGGCTCAAAACTATCTGTTACAAAAATACTATTTTTAGCTATTTTATTAGCTAATACATTTAATAAATTTACTAATTTTGGTTTGCCTAAATTTGATACTTTAGAAATAGACAATCCATTATGATTTATAGCACAAGATATACAAACTTGCTCTTTAGATAATCCACGCAAAGTTGCACTTGTGCCTCTTTTCTTAGCCTTGCGTGGTAGCTTAAAATTTTTATGATTGCCTTTATATGAAAGCGTTAAAAATGTTTCATCAGCTTCAACAACTCCATTTAATGTAGTTTCATTCATCATAGTTTGCAGTGTATCTAAAATCTTATGTCGCCAAACAAAAGCCGTAGGTAATGATATGCCACAGATTTTAGCTGTTTTTCTTAGTGGATATTTATTTACTAGACAATCTATGTATTTATACCAAATACCTATATCTTTTTTTGTATTAAATAGAATGGTTTTATTTGTGTCTGTAAAAGTTTTATTACAAGTTTTACATATATATCTTTGATGAGTTTTTGCTTTACCATTTTTTACAAATTTATCACTATTACAATAAGGGCAATGAGTAGCTTTATATTTATCTATGATTTTATTATTTGCTTTAGGCTCAGTTAAACTGTTTAAAAAATTTTCTTTTTCTTTATCAGACAAGCTATCAAAAAGCTGTTTGATAATGTCTAATTTGGTTGTTTGACTTAGCAAATAGTATCCTTTGTATTAATAATTCTCAAAGATTATATAAAAGATAAATTATAAAATCAATACTTTATTTTAACAGAGCCAAACAAAAATAACAAATCAAAAGGCTTTAGCTCCTAGAATCACCACAAAATCACATAATACCTTTATAGGCGTTATGCCAAATAAAATCAATGCTTTTTTAAGTGATTTAATAGAGAGTTTTGAAAAAGATTTGAATAGCTACTTAAAATAGTATTTAAGATGGGCGATCTCGATCCGCCCTTATAATGATTTTAAATTATATCATACAATTAAAAAATTGTCAATTTAGTTTATATTTAATATTGCTCTAAAATGTTGATTGTATAATAGCATAATATTTAGATTTTCGTTTTAAAGGAGTGCAAATGAGTGATACTATTATTTTAGGTATTTTATTAGAGAAGTACAATAATGCTAAATATAAAAAAGTCGGAAACTGTATTAAACTTCGTTATCAATATCACGATGTAAATGTGAATTTATATTTTGATGGTTATGATAAAAATTATCCTTCAACTTCTATAATATTAGCAATGGATAAATCTTACTATATTACTTCTTTTAATGTGGATAATTTCGATGAAAAAAATCAATATTTAGATAAAATTCCAGATCCTATACTTAATCTTATTAAAGATGAGAATAACAAATTAACTTCATTTTATAATGAGATGAGAAAGCGTATCAAAGAAGATAATTTCCAAAACATTAGTTACAGCAGTGACATAGTGTTTAATAATACTATGCAATATAATAAAAATAAAGAAAATGGTAATCCATTTTTTCATTATATTAGAGCAGCAGTAATGACACCTGAACATTTTAAAAAATTATTCCATAGTATGAATATTTCAAAAGAAATTCTCATGAAAATTCAACAAGCAGGATTTACCATTGTAACTACAAACGACCCCAATAAAAGAAAAAATTTTTATGAGGAACTAAAAAGTAAAGAAATTTTTATAGAAGTTTTATAATAGAACATATTAACGATAAAGACTTTGCAAGAACAAATAGCCGAAAGCCACGCCTCTTTCGGTTAAGTGTTTTTTGTTACAATTGTATTAAGCTTAGACTAAATTTGGTTTTTATAGAATTTTCAACGGTTTTTTAAGTGAGATAATCAACGAGCTTGATTATCTCGTTAATTAATTCTAAGACAAGAACTAAAAAATCAATGACTACTCATCATGTCTCCTTCTTATAACCGAAAGAGTAGCCATGCTTAATACGCTTTAATTATAGTATTTTTGAATGAATAAGTTTTAATGTTTTATATGAAAATTTGAGTGTTATCTCAATTCTTTCCTATAATTTGTTTTTTTCTTCATCATTATGAAAAACCATTGTTTCAATACAATTTTCTTTACAAAATTGTTTTATTTCATAATTATTGTTTGTTTCATAGAATTTAACAAGATGGGCAAAAAACTCATTCATATCATTCTTAGCAATTGCCAAAATACCGAATCCATTTTCAATTAAAATTTTATTAGCAATTAGCATTGAAGTTCTTTTATTTCCATCAAAAAATAATTGACTTCTCATAAGATATAACATCAAATCCAATGCTACTTCTTTTTTATTTTCATTTTTTAAAATTGTTTCTATATTTTCACTAACCTCATAATCAATAGGTAATTTTGGTTTAAAATTTGTTCCACTTATTTTAACATCAGCTGTTCTTAAAAATCCTGATTTATGAACCAAATCTCTGTCTACAATCCTATTAAAGTCCTGTATCAAACTCAAACTAACTTTTTCATTAATGGTATCAAACAAATAATTCCAAGCTCTTTTGAGATTTAAAATTATTGTTAAATCTTGTATTGTTTTATCAGGAACACTAAAGCCATCTATAATCATTTGAGTTTCAGGAAAAGTAACATTTACACCTTCTAAATTCGCGGATTTCCAAATAATATCTACAAGGTTTCTTTTTGCTAAAAATATATTTTCTTCTAAAGTTAAATTTCTCATTTTAAATCTTTCCTTCATAAAAATCCGCTTTAGAGCTGCAACTCTAGCGGAAAATTACAACAAAGGCTTAACTATGAAACGACATAGTAAGCGTTTTGTGAGATTATATCTAAACTTTAGGTTTTTTAAGTTTAAAATGGAAGTATTTTTAGCAAAACCGCAGGACAGAAAAGCCCCTTGCCTTTGTTAGAGTGTGTATAAAGCTACTAATTTACATTCATTTTCCCAAGTCAAATAAAAAAAATCCTATTAAAAGCCTAAAAATAGGTATTTTACAGCAAAAATACTTAACAAAATTCACGAAAATATAGTATAATTATTAAAAATATGAATAAAGTAAGGAAAATTATGCCCACTCTTTTAAAAATCAATGGCTTTAAGTTTTTCTTTTATTCAAACGAACATGAACCAAAGCATATTCATATTATGAAAGGTAATGAATTTGCGAAAATTAATTTAGAAAATTTACAAGTTCAATTTAGCAATTTTAAAAATAAAGATTTGTCTTTTATTCTTGAAACTGTTAAAAAACACAGACTCGAATTTGAAAGGAGATGGAATGAATACTTTAGTTAAGGCAAAGAATGTAAAATTCGATAAAGATTATCTTATTGTTTTATTAGAGGATGAACGCATAATCCAAACTCCTTTAAAATGGTATAAAGAACTTGAAAATGCAAATTCAGAAGATTTAGAAAAATGGCATTTTATCTGTGATAATACAGGCATCGAATGGGAAAAATTAGACTGTCATTTAAGTATAGAAGCTATGCTTAAAAGCAATGTGAACAAAGTAGCGTGAAAATACAATTAAATCGATGAAGATTTTGGTGACTTTTCCCAAGTTAAATAAAAAAAAGAACCTCGTTAAAACCACTAAAAAATAGGTATTTTATAGCAAAAAAACTTGGCTTTTTTAATGAAATTTGCTATAATATAGCTTGTATTTAAGTACTAATAAGGCTAATCTTCCGATTGTTTAGAAAGGGGGTAGCTATGATTAGAGAAATAATCGAATTTACGATTCTCTTTTTGGAGACAGTAAATAAGATAATCGATTTAATCGACTATCTTTTAAAATAACTTTCTTACAACTATTTTATAAGATCCACGCTTAGTCTTAGCTTAATACAAACAAAAAAACTTTTAAACTTTACAAAAATAAATGATCGGAAGTGCGTGGCTTCTGATTGTTTAATGCTTAAAAGCAATGTGAACAAAGTAGCGTGAAAATACAATTAAATCGATGAAGATTTTGGTGACTTTTCCCAAGTTAAATAAAAAAAAGAAATCCGTTTCAAACCACTAAAAAATAGGCATTTTATAGCAAAAATACTTGCAAAATTTATTAAAATATGGTATAATTTTATTAAAAATATGAATAAGTTATAATTGAAAGGAATAAAGATGGATAAAGCAGTAAATATGAAATCACCAAAAATGAAATTAATAAATAAAATAGCAATAGGATTAGGAGTAGCAGTAATGTTTGCTTTGATATTATTAAGCTGTTTATTAATAAATATTTATAATATAGGCATTAAACATATAATTTTAAGTTTTATAATTAGTTTAGTGTGTTTATTTTTAGTATTACTTTTAATAAACGCCACAAATAAACCGTTCAAAAAAACTTATCCTAAAAGAGATAACTGTTATGATACACATTTCAAACAAAGCGGAATATCAAAATATTCAACCCTTTCGCTGTCTAATCCTTTTTATAACAATTTATATTCTAATGAAGATTAATTGAGAAATTAATCTCAATTAATCTTAGTGTATAGCAGGATCTCCTGTTTTTCCATCTATTAGATGATTGGCTTTTTTAATTTTTTCTCCAACTTCATTGTTTAAATTAGATTTGACTGCTACACCTTTAACTTCTTGATTATCTGGCATTGTTGTAGTGTTGCTTGTTCTTTTACTACTTTGATTTACTTGATCTTGATTTAAATTAGATTGAGTTAAAACACTTCTTTCTGATCCATCAATGGTTTTAAAATTCATACCTGCAGCGTGTGGCATAGTAGTATTATTTGGACTAACAATGCTTTGAGCGCCATATTGACTATTATACTGTGCAAGTTGCGCAGGATCATTTTTAATCATATCGGATACATAATTACCTGCTTTTGCAAAGTATTCATTTTGTTGAGCTGTATTAAGGCTGCTAAAGTCTTTATTATCTCCTGCAGCAAGATCTCTTGCAACCACATTAAGTGTATTGTCAATATTATTAGTACTGACAGATTGAATACCTTGTTCTGTTTGTGTATAGCTTTGAGCATATCCAACCATTTTTGAATAAGCTGTAGAATCGCCACCTGAAAGCGTATTGCTCCAAGAAGAATCCATACCTTTTGTGGTAGATAGAGTTTTAAGAGAAGCTCTTTCCATTGTTTCCTGATAAGCAACTTTTTCTTTATCTGAAAGCGTTCTATTTCTAGCATGCTCATCGCTTACGCTACCTTCTACACCTCCAACAGCTTCTGTACCAAATAGACTTCCACCTGCTTGAACTCTTGCATAAGCCTTGATATTAGCTTTTTCTGTTTCACTTAAATCAGTTCTCTTTTCTATTTCTTGTCCAAAATTATTACCAAAAGCCTTCTTAAATGTTTCATCTCCTTTCTCCATAAACCCTTTAGCTTCATTTAATGCACTTGCTCTACCGCTTTGACTCATATGTGAATACTGATCATTAAAGTTTTTATTCCAAGCATCAGAATTTGCTTGAGATACGCTATTAACAGTTGTCATAGCTCCTGCACTAAGTTTGGCGCCTGACATCATACCATCAACATTTGTTCCTGTCATATTTGCATTAGAGATTTCAGAATTCTTTGTATTGTCACCCATAACTGATTGAGTATTAAATTTAGTAACCGCACCATCTATATTTCTTGCATATTGAAGCGATGCTACCCCTGCACCCACAGCCCAAACTTCATCTCCTCTAGGAGCGGCTATACTTGTTTGCGTAGATAGAGCTTGCTGATTTGCAAAGCTTCCAGCAGCTCTTGAAGCACCTGTTAGAGCTTGAGATAATCCAGAAGCAAAAGTTATAAATCCTTGCTCACTTGCTTTAGCAATTGCATAAGCTAAAACAGGAGTACTCATTACAAGATAATTCATGAAATTTGATCTACTTGCTACTTCTTTGAATATAAGCATGTTATCTCCTAAGCTTAAAGCTGCTTTTCCACCTGTTATTACTTGTGCAACATTCATAAGATTAAAATCATTTATAAAATTAATAATACAAAGTATAGGAGTCCAAAGCACTATCCAAATACATAGAGTAAAAAACATCTTAATATGAGCGTAAGAGCCAAATACAATAGAAAGCAAAGCAACAAGCCAAGACAAACCTATGATAATAGCTGTTAAATAAGCTTTAGCTAAAGGCAAATAAGTTTGCGCCATGTGTCCTTGTGCTTGCATACTTGCATAAAATTGCTGATCCGCATAAGCAGTATTTGCAGCCACAGAAGCAGGATTTAATCCTACTGATTTAGCGGTATTAATGATTGCATCTTGAGAAGCAAGCATTACCATAGATTGTTGCAAATAAGATCTAGCACTTACAGCTTGTTCGTTATAGATTTGTGCAGCGCCTAAGAACTTTTGCTCATAATTTGCCATATCATTCGCCATACCAAGCAAAGCAGCATGAATCTTCATAGCTTCATCTGTATCGTTTTGAATCATTTCAACGATTTGAGGACCTGCATCAGAACAAGGCACAACACTTTGTTCTTCAACATTATTGTTATTTTTAAACAAAGGAGTAAGCTGAGAGCCATTGCCTATGTTTGTGAAAAGATCTTGCATTAAATTATCAGAATTTTGAAAAAGATTTCTACCTTGTTGATTAAGTAAGATACCTACTGAAACGCAGTTTCTAAAATAAAAATCAATATTTTTTTGCAAAGTTGCATCAATAGCCGAAAGCTTTACGCTTGGTAAAGTACTCATCACTTGAAGTGAAAAACCTAAACCTGCGTTAGAAAAATTTGTAGATTGTGGAGTTGAAAAATGTTTTTCCATAGCTTCTAGGATAACCTTCTCAAATTGTGTCATTAATGCAAAGCTTTTTCCTATGCCTATAGGAATTTGAGAAATGACATAATCTTTACTTGTTACTTCATCGTGAATCATGAAGCGGTGACTATTGTCATT
>NZ_RYYJ01000021.1:0-8513 GCF_004379015.1 Campylobacter sp. US50a
TATAACTTGTTTCAGTGGTTATACCTTTAACAGCTTGCATGATTTCATTCATCACATCGCCATAACCCCAAGTATAAATTAAATTGCTATTAGCTATTTCAGTTGCACCAAATAAAAATGAAGGTGCAAAAAACAAAGTGCTAAAGAATAAAAAGTAAAATCTTTTCATGGACTGTTTTAAGAAGTTAAAGAGTTTGTTTGGTATAATTATAAAAGGTAGATGCCAAAGGCGGCTACCTTTGGCATTAATCATAACCTAGAAAGGCGGTGATTAAATTGTCCAATAAAATTATAGTAATAATTATACTACTTTGTATAATTATAGTCAAGTGTTATTAACACTTGATTTCCCCTTTTTTTAAGGGGAGCTATAATTTTCCCTTTGGCTTAACCAAACAAGCTTTTAACTAAGCTTATCTCCTTTCTGTTGAATTATTTTATTTTTTAATTTATATTTTTCTTGCTTATGCTAAAAGATAAGATTCAATCATAAATAAAATGTATTAAGAAGTCAAAGAATTTGTTTGGTATAATTGCATTAAGGGTTTTACCACAAGGCTGCAACCCTGTGGCATAATCACACCCTAGAAAGGGGGTGAAACTATGTTTCGTTTCGTACTTATAATTATACTAATTTGTATAATTACTGTCAAGGCTTATTAGCCTTGCCCCTTTTCTTAAGGGGCGAAACTCCCTTGTGGCTTGCACCAAACAAACTTTTAACTAAGCTTCTCTTCTTTCTATTGAATTTCTATATTTTTTTATATTTTTTATTTGAACTAAATAATAAACTTAACAAGATTTAAATTTACCAAATCTACTATCTTTTTACTTCAATCTCACATTCATAATCATATTAGATAAAAAGATACTATCTTTATCAAAGTCTTTTGAGTTATATTCATTTTTTGATTGTATAGTTTGCATAGTTTGCATTAAAGTTGAAAGATTGTATAAACTTAAACTTTCTAATATATTTATGAGTTCTATCTTGCTTAAAGTATTAAAATCATTTAACAATCTAAGATAATTACTTATAATAGAAGAAGAATTTATATTATGAAATACAATTTTATTTTTTATATCTTTTTTAATAAAAAATTGATTATTTTTTATATAAAAATAATCTTTAAGATGATGATTACTTAATATTTGATTATAAAAACTTAAAAGACTTTCTTTGCTGTTTAAGTCTATAAAATTAAGATAAAAATTCTTTTCTTCTAAGGCTAATTTTAAAGCATTAAGATTTGCAAAAGAAGCATTAAGATTTTCATTATTTTTTAAAGCATAAACGATATTTTCTTGTTCTTGTTTTTGGGTAATAGCATATTGTAATAAAGGATTTTTATAATGTGTATCGCTATTGATTAAAACATTGATATAAAAAGCTTCTTTGCTTTTCTTAGTTAATTGAAGCAAAGATAAAAGTGTAGAAGGGATATAAAAAGAATCAAGCTTTAAATTTAAATACTTATCATAAGTATTTATATAAGTTAATTCTTGACTAAAATCCAAAGCTTGTTCTTTTAAATTTAAAAGCATTGTTCCACCTAATCCTAATAAAGCTAGATTTTTGAAATTCTCTAAAGCTTTTCTTTTTTCTAAATTAATTTGAAGTATTTTTTGCATTGTTTTTCCTTTTATTTTTATTTTACTTTAAATATTTTTTTATTTTGATTAAATTACTCTTTGATATTATGCTCTTTAGCATAAGCTCTTATCTTAGCTCTTAAATCCTCTGGGAAATTATATCTATATATAGCAGGAATTCTTGGATCAAGGAGTTTGTCTAAATATCCTCTTTTATAAATCCATTCCAATCTTTCAGGTGTAAAATAATAAGGGGCATTAGGATAGCCTTGAGGTGGGGTTAGGGCTGCGAGTTTAGCGCTTAATACTAGGGTATCTTTAAACAAAGTGGCTTGTTGTTCACTCCAATCATTTGGAGTATCTACATCAAAGTTAGTTTTCATCCCATTTCTATATCCATCCATAGTATCATCAAATTTATTTCTACTTTCAGGAGTAGAATCTATATCTCTTGGATCTTTTAATTTGCCTTTTTCAATATCATTATATAAAGCCCAAATGATCCTGCCTTCTTCATCATAGGCAAAATCATATTTATTTAAATCAATCGTCCAATCTACTCCCATAATCTCATCTATAAAAGGAAGCATACCAAATTCATCAGGCTGTATAGTTTTAGCTAAATCTTTTACTAATTTAGCCCTTAAAGGATTTTTATGTATCCCTGCCATACCTATTTCTAAAAGATTATCAGCATAATTATAAATTCCTCTTTTTATACCTAATTCTTCATATCCTCCACCTGTGAGTTGAATATATAAAATAAAACATTGTATCATTCTGGCATTAAAGCCATGATTTTTAGAACGCACAAAATATTCAGGTTTTCCTAGTATTCCTGCTGCTATACCCCATTCTTGTCTAAAAAGAGAAGATTTTAAGGTTTCTTTATTATTGCTAACTTCATCATAAATATAAGCGTATTCTTCATTGATTAAATTTCCTTTTTCATCTACATTAGCATAAGCATCATAAGGTATATCTATAACCACAGATCTTAATCCACTTCTAATCACTAGATATTTATATCTTTCTCTTTTGGTTTTTAAAGAATGATAATAAGCTTTTTCTGCTTTAGTCCAAGGAGCTATAGCTCCTTTGATAGGATCTTTTAAATATATACTTTGCCATTCTTTAAATTCAACTAGAGTGGATTTTTGTCCTGTATAAAAGTTAGGATCTAGGTATTGGGGTTTATAGTCTTTGTAGGGGGAGTTTCTTAATATGCGATCGGCTTCAAAAAGGGCTTTGGAATATTCTTCGGTATAATCGCCTGTTGGCTTAGCACTTCCTGAAAAAATGATTTTATTAGTGTCTTTATATACATCCATTATTAACCCATTGGGTGTATAAATCTCATAAGTTTCACTCATTATCTATCCTTTCTTAATTTAACCCATGTATAAACCATCTTCTATGATTATGGTAGTGGCTAGTCTGCCTATGAAATTAGGCGGAGTTTTTGTTTCTGATGTGATATCAGCATTTGCACTTGTCTTATTGGTCATATCTTCTTTGCCTCTACTTGTATTAGAAGTTTTATCTCTATTTCCATTTATCCCCATATACATAGCCTTAAGATTGTTTTGTCCTATGATATTGAGTTTTTCTAGTAATCTTCTAGCCTTATTTTTATCTTCTATATATCTTCCTGTTTTATCTTTACTTGTATTGTAAATTCCATTAGCAAAATCTTGTAAAATTTGTAAAGCTTCATTGTAAGCTTGAATGGCTGTTAAATTGATTTCATCATTAACTTCTTTATAATACTTTTCTAATGCAGTATTTTTTAGGATATAAATTTCAGATTTAATGAGTTCTATACTATTTAAACTTTGATTAAAAAAAGTATAATCATCCCTTTCTTGTATAGTTTCATTTTCATCTTTTGTTATCCTTAAAGCGGATCTTTTCTCATCAATAATCAAATAAGATAAAAGTCTTTTTAAAAGAAATTCTTTATTTTCTTCAAGCTTTTGATCTATTTCATAATGAAAGGAAAAATGAGTGTCAAAAACTCCTGTGCAAAGATCTATACCATAAAAAATTTTCTTTAAATCAAAGCTAATGAATTTCGAATTGATTGCAAAAGGATAAGTTACAAAATGATCTCTTATAACCGCTAAAGGAGAATCATCTTTAAAGGTGTAAAGCTGATAAACAATGCTTTCATATTGTTCTTGTAGGGCTTTAAAATTTGTTGGAAAGAGATAATTTAAAAAAATACCCACAAATTCTCCAGTCACAATAGAAGCAAGGTCAAGTTTATTTAGCTTAGCATAAGTATAAATAGTATATTTTTGAGTTTGTATATCTATGCTATGCATAAGAGCAATTTTAGATATATTGCTTTCTTGATTAGAGTATATAAATAATTGTTTCATATATTTATCACTCCAATAAATCTTAATTTGTTTTTCATTAAAGTATTCTTTTATCTTTGTGATAAATAGATTTAAACCGGATGTATTTTTTTGTATTATTAAATTGGATTTTATCTCTTGTGCTAAAATCATTTGGATTTTAGTATGAATTAATTCTTTTTCTATTTGTTGCAAGCGTGCTTTTATTATTAAATTAGATTTTATGTGTATATGATATATACTATTCTTTTTTGGAGGTGCAAAAATACCAAGCTGTTCTTTAAAAAATTCTTTAAATCCTTCTTTGTTTATTTTAATACAAGCTTGAATAACATATTCTATTGTTTTTAAAAAATTAAAATCCCACAACATTTGAGCTGTAAAGCTGATAAAAGGACTAGCACTTAATAAAATTTTTAACATCGCATAAGTAAATATTTCACTTGTTTTTTGTTCTTTTGCCTTATTTAAATATTCTTTTCCATACATCTGTTCCAAAAGCTTTGATAAATCTGATATTTGTTTCTCTATATCCATCCATGCAACAAAAGCTCGTTGCGTTTCTTCGTCTAAATTCATAAATTCTTTAATGTATTTTTGTTCATCTAAATGATACATTTGCTTTAATTTGATTATTTTTTTATCTAATGTATTTGTTGTATCTAAATCTTTTGATAATTCATTAAAAAAATCATCTATAGTTATCAAACTATCATTTTCCACAAAAGAATAATCTTTTTTGTCAAGTATTTTTAATAATTGCGATACAACTTCATATGCTGTAATATTTGTTGGCTCATTATTTACATATATTGGACATTCATCTGTCCATAAAACATAAGTTTCCTCTAAGTATTTTATATATACAAAATTACTGCCTCTATATTTTTTCAAATCCAAATTGATATTTGGAAAAATAAGCTTAGCTTGATACAAGACAAATGAAATGAATAAACATTCCATTAAAGAATAGTTCCCAAATGAAGATTTATCCGATTTTTCAAAAAACTCTTTTTTCAAAAAAGTTAAATATTGATGAGCTATCTTTTTTTCTTTTTCTATGATGGATTCTTTGGCTTCGTTTTGTTTAAAGAATTTTTTGATATAAAAATAAGGAAGCCATTTTTTATCATTTATTTTTTTATTGTAGTCAATATAAGCTAAAATGTCTCTTCGTTCGCAATGTCGTAAATTTTCCGTCTTTTTTACTATTTCTATCATTGGCTCATTTTCTGATATTGCTAATTTTTCTTTAGCTGTTTTTGCGAATTCTGGTAGCTTCTGCGGTGTAGCAACAAAATTTGTTAAATATTTATAAACCTTTTGCATATCTTCATAAGCTTTTTTACTATTCTCATAAGCTTCTTTGGATATTTTCACAAAAGGGCTTAATTGTAAAATATAAGGCTCATTTTCATCTTGTGGCATTTCTATGCTATATTCGCTATAATCTCTTGTGCTGTCATAAGTTTTTTTTGAAGTATCAATATTTTTTTTAATTCTTCTGTATTTATCTTGTATATTATAGTTGGCGATTTCTTGAGTTAAACTTTCACTAAGTCCTGCATTGTATTTATTGGGGATATTTGAAATAATCAAATAATTTTTACTCATTT
Source organism: Campylobacter sp. US50a (assembly GCF_004379015.1). Lineage (NCBI taxonomy): Bacteria > Pseudomonadati > Campylobacterota > Epsilonproteobacteria > Campylobacterales > Campylobacteraceae > Campylobacter > Campylobacter sp. US50a. Next base: position 5,573 of record NZ_RYYJ01000021.1, read on the forward strand.
TAGTTGTATTTAAATCTATTTGTGCATTTTGATTTTTTTGTGCGAAAAATTCAGCTAGTTTACTTGAGTTAAAATTTGGACTTTCTATATAGGAAAAATAAATAAATTGTTTAATATCTTCTTGCAAATTCTTTAAAATAGCATTGTTTTTTAAATACAAATTAGATAATTTTTGCGTTGAAATGAAAGCGGGTAAATTGCTCGATTTTGAATCATTGGGTGTATTTTTATACCCCTTGTCTTTTTGTTCTGGGTTTAAAAAGATTTCACTAAAAATATTTTCAATGCTTTTTATTTCTTCGCTTAAAGTGATTTTATAAGCTAAATTCGAAGCAATATTGCTTTCATCGCTTCCAAGATATAATCCAAAACCACTTAAATCAATAATTTCTTTTTTATTAATAATTAAAACACAAGATAACAAGCGAGAATTAATATAATGAATAAACATAGCACATCTAGTGGCTAAAAATGCGGCTAAAGGCGTTAAAAGTGTGCCATAATCTCTTTGAGCAAATTCATAATACTCGCTTGCAGAACCCATTAAAGAAAATAAATCAGCAGCCAAAATAGCTAATCCTGCCCCACCTGTAAGAACAGCTACCACTGTGGCTATTGCAACACCCGCTATAGCACTTAGTATGATTTTAATTTTTTCATATTCTTTTTCTTCGGCAAGTTTTTTAATGTGTTCTAACAACTCATTGATAAATTTTTCATAAGTATTTTTTAAAGTGGGACTTATGCTATTTTTGAAAAAATCCGATTCTATGACATTTCCAATTTTTTCTAAAACTTTTTTCTTAAAATCATCAAATTTCTCACTGCTTATATCATCAGGATCAATGTTTTCGATTAACTCGTCTAAGGTTGTTATATCTTCAGAATCTTTAGCTAGTTCTTTTAAAGTATTGATAAATTCGATACAAAGATTATTTTTATCTGTATGATAAAAAAGATTAAAATCTTTACCTTGTTTCTTGTCTTGAATTTCTTCTTCTAAGTCTTCTAAATAAACTTTAGTGCAAATTTCACTGCTTGATAAATCTTTTAAATTTACATTTTGTCCAGCATCAAGCTCATTAAGGGTATGGATATTTATTTCTATATTATTGTGATTATCACAAGTTTGTTTTAAAATTTCTAGTATTTCCATAGTCAATATTTGATTTTTAAATAGCATTTTTCTTTGATGAAAATCAATATTTTTTAATATAGCGTGTAAAATAGAAAAATTAGGATAAATAAAATCAATCTGTTTAACTTCTTTATTGTTGATTGTTAAATTTTTAATAGTTTGAATTAACTCTGTTTTAGAACTTATAAACATAAAAGATTCCTTATATAAAGCATTATTATATCATTTTTTATTTGCTAATATTTTTTGTCTCTATTAATCTCTCCTATCCATCTAAGCACATTACCCTTATCATCAATCTCTACTTCTAAATCTTTGTATTTGTTGTAAACTCTAGGTTCTAAAATCTCACGGAGATATTTTGTGCCTTTTTGAGTTCTTGTTACCCATATATTATACCCACTCCAATATCTTGGCATATCCCAAGAAGCAGCACTATGCATTGTACTATGGATCGTTTCTCCTTTTTTAAGTTTGGGTAGAGTATTTGCTGTATATTCTTTGCCTTTATAGATTAAAATATCGTCATAATACCCTTTTAAAAATGCATTAGTATAAAAGAAATTATCTCTAAAATATATCCAAGCTTGATATTTATCTTCTTTATAATAAGATAAATTAGTAGGATAGTCTGTTCTTGTATATTTATCTTCCGATCTTGGAGTAATCCCAAAGTCTATATATCCTGCTAAGAATAGTTGCCCTATAATACTTACATACTCACTATTGTAATTTGGTTTTATGGAATTTTTTAAGTTTTCATCTTCTGTGTAAAACAAAGGACAATCCAAGTCATTAAATTCGCATGCATCCTCAAAAATTGATCCTAAAAAATGATCTTCAAAATATTCTAAAATATCTGTTTTCTTAAGGTTTGGAATTTGTAGAAAAAGCTTTATATCTGATTTTTCATCAAAACAAATACCATCATAACCTAAATTGTAAAATATCTCATCAAAATCAGGGAAAAACGAACCGTATTTATGAATTACTTTACCAATCACCATCTTCTTTTGCCTTATTATGGATTACATTATTTGGTTTTTTATTTCCTATATCTATTGCTGAACCACCAGAATCAGATGTTTTTCTTAATCTTATAATAGTTCCATCATCTAGTTTTCTCATTTTTATACCATTTCCCGCATCTGGCAATATTGTCGTATCTTTTGTAATATCCTCCCAAATCTCTTTTATTTGTTTATTATCCTTGACTATATAGACATTATTATTTTCGATAAATTGTTTATAGCCCATTTTATTTAATTCTTTAGAAGTCTTAAGATTGTATTTATTTTTTAATACCTCTATCACTTCTTTTTTGGTGGCATATTTGGATTTTTTCTTAATAATATTTTTTGCATTTTTAGGATTTTTCACTGCACCAAGCATTGCTAAGGCATCACCGATAATGCTGACATTTTCAAGTGAATTTGAAATATCTTCCACTATACCTTCTAATGGGGTAAATAAAGGCTTTATAGCTCCACTTGATTTATTTCTCCATTCCTCCAAATCATCAAATACTATCTCAATAAACTCCCCACCGCCATCTTGTGTTTGTATTCTTATAACATTATCAGGGATGATTTCTTGAGCATTGTTTTCACTAGAACTTATATTATTGCTTTTTGTAGTGTTTGTGTATTTTGTGCCATTATTTATATTTACATCTTTATTTTTTGCTTTTATTTTGTTTTCACTAACCCCATTTACCACCACAAACTTACAAACATAAAGCTCTTGTTTTCTATCTTCATCTTCTAAGATTTCATCTAGTCCTTGTGCGATTTGAAGTTTTAA
>NZ_RYYJ01000022.1:0-7947 GCF_004379015.1 Campylobacter sp. US50a
AAGGATTATGGATACTTAAAATAGCTTCTTGATCGATTAAAACATTAGGATGAAAATTAAAAGTTGTAGGGGTGCTTAGATGAGATGAAGCAAATTGCTTCTTAAAGATCAAGATTATCAAAATTTAAATATTAAACAAAAAGCTGACTTCTTAATTGAATTGAGAAATATTTTAAATACTTATCCTGAACTTTGGCAAGATAATAATATATTTCAATATTTAAATCTAAATCTCTCATACAAAGGATTTAAAGAAGCTAAACAACTTTATTATAAACTGAATGAAGATGTGTTAAAAAATACTTTATTAAAAGAAATGGAATATACTTTACTTACCGATACAAATAAAGAAAATTTAATCAAAACATTATATATGTATAGATCTTTATTTGAACAAAAATATTTTAATAAAGAAATACTAAAAATTTGGATTAACGAGAATTGGAATACTTTAAGTAAGTATTCAATCTCTAAAGATGACTTTCTAGAAGGGGTGGATGAGCTTAAACAATTTAATCTTAAATCTTTTACAGAAGATGAAAACAGTATACATACAGGAAAAAGAAAACTTGAGAGTATAAGTAGAACTCAAAGAATTTACATTCTTCTTAATTTTTTAAATAGCGATAAACCTAAAGAAAAATATCTTATAAAAGAGGATTTAGGTTTTGCTGCAAATAGTGTATTTTCAAATAATTCTCAAATAACTTCTATAGATAAAATATATACAAAAGTTGGTATGATGGACTTTTTAAATGATTTAAATCAACAAGTTGACACCGCAATCAATATTGAATCTTGGATGCTAGATAACAATTTTAAAGAAAATAAAAACACTTTGACTATGGGTATTTTAAAATTATACTTAAGTGAATACCAAAATGCTTGGCAAAATCTACTCGCTTCATTGCAACCTGTTAGGTATAATACCAAAGAGGCAATGCTTAATGAGCTTAATATCTTATCAAAAAAAGAAAACCCTTTATATTCTTTGTTAAAAATTGTTAGTTCTAATACAAATTTAAATGATGCAGTTTTACTAACTCAAGCCTACAATTTAGGATTAAATGCTGGGGAAATTAGATCAAATTTTATTGGGGTAAGCAATGCTTTCACACAATATCATAAGCTAGTAAACAAAAATACACTTTTGAGTGTTGGTAATATAGAAGTGGGCAAAGGCACTGATGATGAAAAAATATTAGATATTCTTAATACAAGTATTACAAATATGTCCAATAAAATTATAGATTTTAGTTCTAATAATAACCAAAGCGCTGAAGAAAAAATTTCATATGCTCTTGGAGGCAATAAAGATGCCAATGATCCTTTTGCTGTATTTCAAATGAACATAAAAAAATTACCTAATGATTTAGAGAGATATTATAGTCAGCTTTCTAATTATTCGTGGAATTTTATAGAAAATCATGGTATTTCTTTATTTAATACTGCTTGGATTAATGAAGTGTATAATCCATTTGTTAATGATATTGCACCATATTATCCTTTTAATGATGAGAGTGTAGCAGATCTTAGTATGGATAGTTTTAAAACATTTTTTGGAAGAAATGGGACATTAAATAGTTTTTATAAAAAATACTTGAACAATGTTTTAGTAAAAAGAAAAAATAACTATTCTGTCAATTCTCAATTTGCTTCAAAATTAAATTTCTCTAAAGAATTTTTAGATTTTATCACCAATGCAGGCAATCTCTCTAGTCTCATACTAAATGGTAATGATAATATAAAAGTTAATTTTACTATTCAAAGCCTTGATTTAAGTGCGGATTTTTCCTTTATAAAGCTTGGCTATGATAATAAAAATATCCAATACGATCATACTCTTAATCAAACCCTACAAATTGTAGCAGAAAAATTCAATAATGGAACAAGTTTAAATTTTACAGCCTATAACTACTCTAATCCTAATTTAAATTATACAAAATCATATAAAGGAGAATGGGCATGGTATAAGTTTATAAAAGATAATAAAAGTAATTCTATATACAGCATTATATTTAACAATAATAAAAACTTATATTTTGACTTTGAAATTATTAACGGTGCTAGTGAATTAAATAATATAGTTTATATTTTAAATAATCTTAAAATAGTAGAAAATATTACAGGGGTAAATAAACAATGATAGAAAAAGAAGAAATAGGAATTACTATTGAGAATTATGACGAATGTATTAGTGGTTCTAAAACATTTGTATTTAACACAAAGGGTGGAACTATAGGAAGCGGTGATGATTGCACTTTTCGTATTCAAGATAAACTAGAACAAATCAAAAATACCCATGCCATAGTATCTTATGAAGAAGGATCTTTTACAATTGCGGCTTTTGAAGATTCTGACATTTATTATAATAAGTCCTTTTCTAGAATGCCAAGTGGCTATGAAATAATAATCAGCATAGGCGATATTTTTAAAATCGGTAATTTAGAATTTAGATTTGTGGATGCAAAAAGCATTGAAGCAAGCATTAAAGAAAATAAAAAATACTTAGAAGATATTGAAAAACGCAATCATTTTGATGAAATTGAAATTAAACCTAGAGGAAAAACAAGTATAAATTTTGACAAAAACAAAGAGTTAAAAGAGATTTTAGAAAATAATGATTATAAATTTATCGAAGAAGAAGAAAAGGCAGATGATAGCTTTTTAAAAGAAATAATTCAAAAAAATCCAAATTCATTAGAATATGAAAATATTTTAAAAAGTTTGGTAAAAAATTTAAAAGATATTAAAACAAAACAACAAAGCTCTAAATTAAATAATGATTATTCTTCTATTAGTATTAAAGATTTTGAAAGCATTGTTAATAATATACCCTTAATCAAATCCACGAGATTGATCAATATTTTAGCCCTTAGCCTAATCGCAAAAGAATTATATACTCCCATCTTTGAAGAAATGGAAGAAAATATGTTTATTAAATATCTTGAAGCTGCCATACAAAACAATATCAAAGAAGATAAGATTCTTTTTGAAAATCTTACCATCAAAGCATTGGAAAAGTATATTAAAGATTTTGAGTGATTTTTACTCTTTGATATTATGTTCTTTAGCATAAGCTAGTATTTTAGCTCGAAGTTCTTGCGGAAAATTATATCTATAAATAGCAGGAATTCTTGGATCAAGTTTAGCATCTAATTTGTGTCTTTTGTAATACCATTCTAGATTTTCAGGGGTAAAATAATAAGGTGCATTAGGATAACCTTGAGGAGGAGTTAGGGCTGCTAATTTGGCATGTAATATTAAAGTATCATTAAAAAGTTGTGCTTCTTCTTCACTCCAATCATTAGGTGTATCGGTTCCATAGCCAGTTACCATGCCATTATAATACCCTCCCCTATGATGATCAAATTCTCTTCTGCTTTCATAAGTAGAATCTATATCCCTTGGATCTTTTATCTTACCCTCAACTATATCACTTCTTAAGGCTTTGTATATATCCCCAGATTCATCACGAGCAATTCTATATTTATTATAATCAATCACCCAATCTACTCCCATAATTTCATCTATAAAAGGAAGCATACCAAATTCATCAGGTTTTAAAGTCTTAGCTAAGGTTTTAATCTCTTGTTCTCTTAAAGGATTTTTATGCACTCCTACTAAACCACTTCCTACAGCAATATCTGCATAACCATAAATAGCACCTAATAAATTAGGTTTATCTAATATACTACTTCCTCCACTTAATTGTATATAAAGTATAGTAGCTTGGATAAATCTTGCATTAAAACCATTTTGAGACATATCATTAGCTAGGTATTTATAATCACCTAATATTCCTGCTGCCATACCCCATTCATTATGAAATAAACTTGATCTTAGATTATGTTTATTATCATCTACTATTCTATATAATTTTTCATATTTAGGATCTACATTTCCTTTTTCATCTACAGCTCCTATAGCTTCATAAGGTATATCTATAACAACACTTCTTATACCACTTCTTATAACTAAATATTTATATCTTTCTTTTTTAGTTTTTAAAGATTTATAATAAGCTTTTTCTGCTTTAGTCCAAGGAGCTATAGCTCCTTTGATAGGATCTTTTAAATATATACTTTGCCAATCTTTAAATTCAAGTAAAGTAGATTTCTCCCCTGTGTGAAATTCAGGATCTAGGTATTGGGGTTGATAGTCTTTGTAGGGGGAGTTTTGTTTGATATTGTGTGCTTCAAACAAAGCTTTAGAATATTCTTGGGTGTATTTGCCTACCTTAGCTCCCCCATCATATAATAAAATTTTATTCGTTTTTTTTTCTACATCTAATATAAGTCCATTAGGTGTATAAATCTCGTAAGTTTCACTCATTTTTATCCTTTCATCCTATATATAAACCATCTTCCATGATTATAGTTGTAGCTAGTCTGCCTATAAACTTATTAGAATAATCTTGTATTTTACTAATATCATCACTTTCTTCCACACCATCTTCATTTTTACTTTCATCTTTCATCTTTTTTCTTTTTATCCCCTTATACATCACTTCTAAATTATGTTGTCCTATGGCTTCTAAATTTTCCATCAATCTTCTTGCTTTTTGCCTATCTTCTATGAACTTACCTTTTTCATCTTGAGTGGTATTATAAATCCCATTTGCATATTCATATAAAATTTGTATAGTATCATTATAAGCTAAGATAGGGTGTTGTTTTATCACTGGGTGTTGTATTTTATACTCTTCTTTTCTTTGAAAATGTTCTAGCTTATATATATTACAATTTCTAAGTTCTATATTGTTTTTTTCAAAAAATTCCTTATCATTTAAGATATATTTGCCTTCATTGATTTTATCTTCCATAAAAGCACTTCTTTTTTCATCTAAAATAATATAAGATAAAAGTCTTTTTAAGGCAAATTCCCTAGCTTCACTTGAAGTTGTAGCACAAGCAATACTAGGATAATAATTAAGCCCACCCGTGCATAATAAAGAACCAAAAATAAACTCAGATAAATCAAAACTCATAAATCTAGAATTTATTAATAAAGGATAGGTTATATATTCTTCTTTTTTTACAGCTAAAGGAAAATCATAATTGTAAGTAAATTTTTCATACATTAGTTTTTCATATAAAATTTTCAATCTTTCATAATTTGTAGGCAAAAGTGTATCAATAAAAGATCCTGCTAAATTTTTTAATATATCCACGCTCAAGTCTTTACTCATTTTAATAGAAAAATCAATAGCTAATTGTTTTCTTACTTTTGATATCAAATGAATTTGCTTAGCTTTATCTAATCTTGAAAAACTCTTTGACTTTTTTAATTCACTTGCATATTCTAATTGATTAAAATAATAATAATTTGTTCCTATTTGATATAAAAAAAGCTTATTGAGTGATTTTTTACTTTTTGGATTAATTTTTATAAAACGCCCCTTAGGGCTAAGTGCATAAAATATCCCTAGTTCTTTAAAAAAATGTGCTTTAAAACTAGAAAATAATTTATTACCATAATACTTTTTATCTAAGCTTGAATCTATAAAAAATAAAATCATTTTTTTAAAAAAATCAGGCTGACTCATAAAAAATTCTGTAAAAGGAAAAAGTTGCTTAATGATATTAAAAAAAGTAATATCTATAGATAATTTTGCAAGTTCTTTATCAAGCATAATATCTTGAATGCTTTTATCTAAATCTTTTTTTGAAGGAAGAGTTTTGTCTGTTTGTATATTTTCTTCAAATTCAATCTCCTCATCAAAACTTTCATTTAAGGTTTTTAAAAAATTTACATAAGTTTGATCTTCTTCTTCAAAATCATTTTCAAACATAGCTTTAGCTAATTCATCTAAATAGATGACTTCATCTTCTTTTTTATTTTTATTTAATTCTTTAGATAAAAAGATATAAATTTTTTTATCATTATCATAAAAATAAATATCATCAGGGATAAATAAGATATACTCATTAAAATAATTTGGTATTTTAATCCTTTGGTAATTAAGTGAAATTTCTTTATCGCCATAATCTGGATTTGGAATTACAATATTTTTAACACCAAGAGAATATTCTTGCGTAAAAGCTAAGTCTTTTTGTAAAACATACAAAGTTAAAGTCAATAAAACAACCGTTAAAGGTGAGTATTTCTTAAAATCTACATTTTCATATGTTTTGGATATTGATGAATCTAACTCAAGAAAAAATTGTATTTGATCATAGCAAGAATTGATATTGTCTAAATAATCATTAAAAAGCTCGACATATTCTTCTACTTTTTCTTTTTCTTTTTCGCTAATTTCTTCAAGTTCTTTAGGCAATTTAAAAAAGCTATCAATATAAGCAAAATCTTGCTTAACTTTTTCATATTCTAATCGTTCGTTTATATATTCTAATAAATAAAGTTTCATCCAAGAATATGTTTGATTATAAAAATTAAAATATCCCTTATATTTTTGATAAATCTGTCCATCAAGTTTCACAAAAGGACAAAGTTGCAATACATAATCATCTTCTTTTTTAACATCTCTTTCTATAAAATAAGAACCATAATCTCTTTTGCTAGGAAAATCGCCTTTTAATGCAAGTTTTTCATTTTTTGTAAGAGCTTTGGGGCGATTTTTTATTATTGCTCCTAATTTTTTTTGATACAAGTCCTCACAAAGTCCTGCATTGTTAAGCTGTGGTGGATTAGTAATAAGCAAATAATTTTTACCCATTTTGGTTGTATTGATTTGATCAGTATTTTTTTTATCTAATATCATTTCTACTAGCATGGAAGAATTTAAATCAGGATATTCTGCATAAAAGAAATGATTGAGTTTAGAGATATTTAAATTGATTGCTTTTTTTAATGTTGTATCAAAATTATTTAAACTAGAATTCACTAAAAGTGTATTATCTAACTTTTCATTTTCAAATTTTAGATTATTTTCTAAAAAATTATCAAAAATACCTTGAAATTCTTCATCTAAAATAACTTTATAAAAACTATTTTTATAAAGACTAATAGAAGGTACATTAGAATAAGATGAAAAATCTAATAATACTTTATCATCTATAATTAATACATCAGATAAAATTTCTTCATTGCACAAAGCGATAATAGGATAAAGCTTACTAGTAATAAGCTCTAAAAGTGGATAAGCAAAATCATAATAATATTTTTGTTCCTTATACTCTTGATACTCAGCAGAAGAATTATAAGCTTCAAATAATGTATTTACAACAAAAACATAAGGATTTTTTTTGACTAAAGAGACAGGTTTTTTAAGATTGGTTACAGAATCTAGTATATTGATAAAAAATTTTGCTATAGCTCTAATAATTTGCTTATATTCATCATCATTAGATTGAGTAATATTTTTTAAAAGTGTATTAAAAAGTGTATCTAGGGTAAGTTGTATCTTTGGTTTAATTTCTTGCTCAAAATAGTTAGATTCTTTGATATTTTTTAATAATATATTTAATTCTTTTTGAATTTCTTTTAAAAAATTTTCAATATTTTCTACATTGTTTTCATCAATAATTTTATTGAGCGTTTTATTTTCATTTTGATTAATTGCATTATTTAAAAATTTTAAATTATTAAAGATAATTTTTTTAATGCTAGATAAATTTTTATCAGAGCTAAATTTTTGTTCTTTTGTGATTTCGTCTTTATTGGCTTGATTTAAATGTATGATTTTAAAAGTTTTTGTATTATCAATTTTAAAATTATCTTCAATAGTATGTAGTGTCTTATACAAAGAATTCTTAGCTTCTTTATATCCATCAAAATCACTGCATATAAAAATAATTTTATTAGCATTTTTGGTAAGATTTTTTAACTCGATTTCTAAATTATGATTTGATGCAATTAAAGTAAAATTTTTTATTTTCATATTTTAACCCCATTTACCACCACAAATTTACAAACATAAAGCTCTTGTTTTCTATCTTCATCTTCTAAGATTTCATCTAGTCCTTGTGCGATTTGAAGTTTTAA
>NZ_RYYJ01000023.1:0-6783 GCF_004379015.1 Campylobacter sp. US50a
ATTTGTCCAAATTCATCATTGCTTTTTACCTCTATAGTAGAAACATTTTTTGTTTTATGATTGATGAAGTCAAAGAAATTTTGCAAAGATTTAAAAATTGAATTAATTTTTGCACTTACCATATATTTTATACATATATATACAATAGCTGAAATTATAATTAAAAATATAACAACTACAGCAACTATAATTAACTGAAGATGATATAAAGGTTCTAAAACTGAATTTTTAGGGGTTGTTACAAGTATACTCCAATGACTTGAATCTTCTAATGTACTAAAAGATGAAACCGAAGCATAACTGGTTAAACCTGTTGCCGTGTAAAAATTATTGATTAAAATATCTCTATGTTCTTTAATAGCACTTAATATAGGAGCTACAGAAGGAGAATTGTTGTATTCATTGATTTTTTGCAAAACAGCTTTAGGATTTTGATGAATAACAAATGTTCCATCATCTGTAAGTAGCAATCTTAAATCTCCTTCATGAAAATTTAAAGAAGGATCAAGTAAAGTTTTAGACATCTGTGAAAGCTCTAAAGTGAAACCAACAACTCCTGCAAAGTCTCCTTTTTGATTAAAAATAGGTATTCCTAAGTTTATCCCTAAAAATTCTCCATTGCCATAATCAAAGCGTTTAACTGAACCAAAAGTAACCTTTTGTTCTCCATTGTGCACATTGTTTTCAATTTTTGAGATTACAGGCATACTGTTATACATATTTTTATTTTGTATAAATGTTTTAATACCTCCATCAATCCCTGGAGTTGAATCATTATAAACAATAGATAAATTTCCATTTTGAGTGTCTTTATCTTTATTTCCTGATAAAACTGAAAGATCTTTAATGTACAAAAAAGCATAAGTGGTATACATACTTGAATCTAATGCTTTTTTGGTGAAATTTTCCAATACATTAATGTCAATGCTCCCATTATCATTAATAACTTGTTGTACACTAGTACCTAATGTTTTAGAGAGTAAAAAAGGTTCATCAAGTGTGGATTGCATATAATTTACATATCTTTTTGAAGCCATTTTTAGGGCAATTTCTGCTTCTTTTTCCATATTTCGAGAAACTTCATATGATATGATGGCAATCATAAAGACTAAGCTAACTATAACACTTCCAATTACTGAAAGGGTTAATTTAGTTCCGATAGATTTTAACATTGTCTTCCTTTCTTGTATATTTATTTTCGAATTATAACTATAAAATGCTTATTTTTTTCTAAAAAAGTTATTAATTAATATTTTGTTAATATTAATTAATAATTAAATTAAATAGTGTTAAAATACATTTATATAAAATTTATATTAAGGAATACTAATGAAAAAGATTTTCATTTCTTTTGTTGTCCTAGCAACATGTTTATAGACAAAAAATACCGCCTATACCGATGAAGTTGTATTACTTTATATTAATAAAGATAATACTAAAGCCATAGGAAGACTTTTACCTACAAATCCTTTTGAAGTGTTAAAAAGCGAAAATAACAGGGTTTTGCTAAAAATTAATGGTTATGTAAATCCTAAAGCACCTTCTGTGATTTATTTCAATGACTCTCAAAGAATTATTGTTGCAGCTTTTTTTAAAAATACAAAATTAAATTTCTCTCAAAGAATAACTGGAAAAGATGGAAAATGGAATAAGGTAAACCTTGAAATTTGGGCAGATCAAAAAGAATTTGTCAAAGACAATAAAGAAATGTTAAATCGAGCCAAAGAGCTTTTTGCAAATAACTACGGAATTTGTCATGCTATCCACAAAGAAAAAGAATTTACAGCTAACGCTTGGCCTGCAATTTTCCGTTCTATGGCTGATAGAACAGGCATTGATAAAAAAGACAGATGACTAGTTATAGAATACTTACAAAAAAACGCAAAAGATTTTAAAACAAAATAAGGAGAAAAGCATACTAGATAGAAGAAAATTTTAAAAAATTGGAGTGAGCTTAAGTGCTTTACCTTTCATTCCAAGCTTAAGTGCAGGAAAAACCTTAGAAGCTTCAAAAGTTAGCCTTGGACTTGTAAAAAATGGAGAAGTGATCACTGCAGCACACTGGGGGATTTTAAAACTCACTATAAAAGATGGCAAGATAGTAAAAAGTGAACCTTGGGAAAAAGTTACAAAAATGGATAATCCTTTACAGCACTATACTGCCGATATGGTTTATAAATCTCGTGTGAAGTATCCTTATGTGCGTAAATCCTACCTTGAAAATCCTGACAATCCTAAACCTGAACTTCGTGGAAAAGATGAGTTTGTTCGCGTAAGTTATGATGAAGCGATCAAGCTTATCGCTAAAGAGCTTAAAAAAACAAGAGATAGCAAAGGTGCAAGTGCAATTTTTGGTGGAAGTTATGGCTGGAAATCAAGTGGAAATATGCAAAACTCACGTATCTTGCTTCATAGATTTTTAAATGTAACAGGTGGATTTGTAGGAGCTACTGGGGACTATTCTACAGGAGCTTCTCAAGTGATTATGCCTTATGTTGCAGGATCGATTGAAGTTTATGAGCAACAAACCTCATGGGAAAATATCTTAAGCGATTCTAAATATGTTGTGATTTGGGGTGCTGATCCGCTTTCTACTTTACGCATAGCTTGGACTTCAAACGAACAAAGAGGGTTGGCGTATTTTGAAAAACTTAAAGACAGTAAAATCAAAGTGATTTGTATAGATCCTGTAAAAACCACTACAGCGAAATTTTTAAATGCTAAATGGATAGCTCCACGCCCAAATACCGATGTGGCTTTAATGATGGGTATGGCCAGCCATTTAATCGCTAAGAAAAAAGTCAATTACGAGTTTTTAGACACTTACACTACAGGCTTTGATAAATTTAAAGATTATTTAGAAGGTAAAGAAGATGGAGTGAAAAAAGATACCAAATGGGCAAGTAAAATTTGCGGTATCGATGAAAAAACTATCAAAAATTTAGCTGAAACTTTTTATGATAATCCTACTATGATTATGAGTGGTTGGGGTATGCAAAGAGCACATCATGGCGAACAGCCTCACTGGATGTTAGTTACTCTTTGTGCGATGTTAGGACAAATCGGCACAAAAGGAGGTGGTTTTGGACTAAGCTACCATTACAGCAATGGTGGTGTTCCAACTTGCAAAGGCGGAGTTATCGGCGGTATGACAGCAGGTAGCTTAGGAATTTGGAACAATGGTAAATTTAAAGGTTTAGCAAAAAGCGAAACTTCAAACGGAGGTGCAGAATGGCTTCAAAATATAGCGAGTTATTCTTTCCCTGTAGCAAGAATCGCTGATGCTTTACTTCACCCTGGAAAAACCATAGATCACAACGGCTCTAAGCTTACCTATCCTGATATTGATTTTATTTACTGGGTAGGTGGAAATCCTTTAGTGCACCATCAAGATACCAACACTAATGTAAAAGCATGGAGAAAACCACGCACCGTTGTGGTAAATGAAATTTACTGGACTCCAACAGCTAAAATGGCAGATATTGTTATGCCTATAACTTCATCTTATGAAAGAGATGATATTACCATGACAGGAGATTATTCAAATATGCATATAGCTCCTATGAAACAAGCAGTTGAGCCTGTGGGTGAAAGCAAAGATGATTATGTAATTTTCTCTGATATTTGTAAAATTTATGGAAAAGATGTCTTTAATGCCTACACAGAAAATGGAAAAAAAGCTAAAGATTTCATCAAAGAATACTACAACAGCGCCCTAAAACAAACTCAAAGTTTTGGCGAAGCTTTTGCCACTCCTATGCCAAGCTTTGAAGAATTTTGGGCTAAAAATGAACCAATCACTTTTGAACCAACAGCTGAAAGTTTAGAATGGACTCGTTTTTCAGAATTTATAGAAGATCCTATCTTAAATGCTCTGGGTACAGATTCAGGGCTCATTGAAATTTACTCAGAAACGATTAAAAATTATAATTATGATGATTGCAAAGCCCATCCTACTTGGTTTGAGCCTATTGAATGGCTTGGAAATGCAACCAAAGAAGCACCTTTCCACTTACTTACAAACCACCCAAGAGATCGCTTACACTCTCAACTTTGCCACACAAGCTTAAGAGATACTTATGCAATAAAAGATAGAGAGCCGATTTTAATCAATTCCAAAGATGCAAAAAAACTTGGTATAAAAAATGGCGATGTAGTGCGCGTGTTTAACAAACGCGGTGAAGTTTTAGCAGGGGCTGTTGTAAGTGATGAAATCATGCAAGGGGTTGTAAGGCTTTGTGAAGGTGCTTGGTATGATCCTAATGAAAACGGACTTTGTAAATGTGGAAGTGTAAATGTTTTAACCATGGATATACCAACTTCAAAACTTGCCAATGGCAATATCTCTCACACAGGGCTCGTAAACATAGAAAAATTTAAAGGTGAACTACCAAAACTTACTGCCTTTAGCGCCCCAAAAGGTGTGAACTAAATTTAAGAAAGCCGCAAGGCTTTCTATTGTCCAAGCAAATTTAAACTTAAAGCCATTATTGCCATTCCTAATATAAGTCCATATAAACTATCATGAGCCTTATCATAAGTTTTTGCAGCGGGCAAAAGTTCATCAAGAGATATAAAAACCATAATTCCTGCAATCACAGCAAAACTTATAGCTAAAGTAAGATCGCCTATAAAAGGCAATAAAATCAAAGCTCCAACAAAAGCACCCAAAGGCTCTGCAAAACCCGAAAGAGCTGAATAAATAAAAGCTTTTTTCTTATCTCCTGTAGCATGGTAAATTGGCAAACTCACAGCCAAACCTTCAGGGATATTGTGTATAGCCACAGCTATAGCTATAGCAATTCCTAAAGTAAGATTATCAAGACTCGAAATAAAAGTAGCAAAACCTTCTGGGAAATTATGTATAGCAATAGCTAAAGCTGTAAAAATCCCTGTGCGTTTTAAAGCTTTAGTATTGATCTGATGCAACTTTTCTCCAGGATGAAATTTCGGAGGATTTTGTCCTTTTTGAGGTAAGGGACAAATTTTTAACTCGCTTAAATCCTCTTTGGGCTCGTGAGGATTGACATCTTCGGGGATTAATTTATCAATCAATAAAGATATTAAAATTCCACCAAAAAAACAAGCCAATCCTAAAAGCTCAGCCCAATGCGAATCATAGTGATTTTTAAAATCTTTCAGCGCAGTAGGTAAAATTTCCATGAAAGAAATATATATCATTACCCCAGCTGAAAAACCAAGTCCTAAAGAAAGCACTCTTAAATCATCTTTTCTAGAAAAAAAGGCTATTATAGAACCTATAGCTGTAGAAAAACCTGCAAAAAGAGTCAGTAGTATTGCGATAAAAATTTGTTCAAAGGTAAATTGCATTAATAATTCTTAACTTCAATAAAATTTTAATATTTTAAATACTTATATTTATAAAAAGTTAACATATGGTAAAAATACAAAAGATATTAAAATTTTTAAGAATATTTTAAAAAATTATAGAATATTATACTAACTTTTTAATAAATTTTTAAAAGTTTAAGGAAAAAATATGAATTTTCGTTCTTTAAATATAAGCACTAAGCTTATTCTATCTGTAGCCATAGGGGTAATTTTAGGCATTATCGTATTAGTTTCAACAGTTTCCATATATATTTCTGAAAATATGGAGAAAGAGGCCAAAGATTCAATATTTTTAGCTTCAAAAAGATACACCAATTATATGGAAGGTATTCTAAATGAAACTGTTGCACTTACAAAAGGAGCCGCAACTTCCTTAAATGATATGTTTGAACACAATAATCAAGTTGATGCTGATTTGATTGAAAGCTTAATGAAAAATTTATTTGATAGTAGTTTATATTCAGCTTATACTTTTTTGTATTTAAAAGATACTTCAGTGCTAGGGGGTGCTCAAGGAATTGATAAAAGATACACAAGTTCTGATGGTAAAACTTTTGCTATGATTTATTTTGATCAAACCACTAGAAAATCTGGAGGAATAGAAACGATTCAAACGCCAAATAATTTTGGTAATTTAAAGATTATAGAGCAAGTAGAAAAAAACGCTAAATATGGAGATAAAGACAGTTTATTTGTTGGGCCACCAACTAAACTTAACTACGATGGAAAAGATTTTCTAGGTATTAATTTTGGAATGCCTATTTTTAATAATAAAGGTAAATTGATTGGAGTTGCTGGATATACTTTAGATTTTTCTGAAGTTTCTGAAACCATACTTGACCCAAAATTAGATTTTTTTGAAGGGGATTTAAGATTTTTAATGACTGATAAAGGTGTTATTGCCATTCATAAAAATCATAATGCCATTTTAAAAACACTCAATGATATAAATAAAGATCCCTCTGTGGAGTTAGTCAATAATGCTGTTAAAGAACACAAAACTGTTATAATAGATGATTATGTTGCTTCAACTGGAGATTTAAGCTATGCATCCGTTTCATCTTTTAGTACTGCAAATAATTCAAGTTATTGGAGTATGGTTGTAACTGCTCCTAAAAATTCAGTTTTAGCACCTTTAAAGAAACTAGAAATTATTTTTATTGTGATTTCTTTTTTTATACTACTTGTCATATTGATTATAGTTTATGTCTGCGTTAAAAAAATAGTTGGATCTAGAATTCCTGTCATTTTAAAATCTTTAGAAAATTTCTTTCATTTTTTAAATCACGAAAAACACGAAGTTGATTTAATTTCAATCAAAGCCGATGATGAACTTGGAAAAATGGGCAAAATGATCAACGAAAACATCCTTGCTACTAAAAAAGGTTTAGAACAAGACAATCAAGCCGTTAAAGAATCAGTTCAAACCGT
>NZ_RYYJ01000024.1:0-6188 GCF_004379015.1 Campylobacter sp. US50a
GAGAGTTTGGCAGTAGTGGTAGCATAGGTATGGCACAAGCACAGTTATTAGAGGATTTAAGTAAGCAAGCTAAGTTTATACAAGATGAGAAGGAAGGAATTGTTTCTTTAAGAGTAGAGTATCCTAAGCAAGAGAAATCTAAAGTAAATTTCATAAAAGAAATAGAATGGGAACTCGATGAAGATGAAGATGTGGTAAGTGCTGAAAAAAGTGTAAGGATTATTATCGATGAAAAGGCAAATTTTGCACCAGGGACTTATGTAGAATGCGAAGTTGATGGTTTAGAAGATGATGTAAATATCGTTTGGGCTTTAGCTCAAATTCAAAATGAAGCAAGACTTCAAAGAATTTTAGAAGGTAAAGAGCATTTAGAATTTAAAGATATAAAGTTTTTAAAAGACGAAAGTAAATATTTTCATGAATGCTGGGAAATGGATGATGAGGAAAAAGATGAAGAATTTGAAAAAATAGGCTTTAGTTTACCTCTAACAAGGGCTAATGAAGAAGAATTTGATAAATATTATGCTTTAGTTTTTGCTTATGAAGATAAAAATAAATTTAAAAGACTTCCTAATTTAAATGATGCTTATAAAATCATAGATATGAGTTTTAAAGTTGGCTCTGGTAGAGATGATAGGGTGAAAGAATTATTTACAAGAGAGGAGCTAAAAGCCCTTAATGTATATAATCTTAACCGACAAAAATCAATCGATAGTGTTGAAGAGGCAAATTGGTTTTTAAGGGCAAATTTAAAAAATCAAGAAAAAAGAGACTTTTTTACCTATCTCAGAACCTATCCTCAATTTGCCGGAAAAATCGCTTATATATACTATAGATTTGATTTAATCAATAAGGAATTTTTAACAAGTATATCAGAAAAAGATAAAGGAAATTATCTTCAAGATAGAGATGGCAAATATATTAGCACCATAATTAATAAAATTTTACCTTTAGAGTATAAGAATGGTAAAAGTTTTAAACAATTCCACACAGAGCTTTTAAATAACAAAAACAGAGATCTTAAAGAATGTAAAGATTTTCTAAAAGCTTTAACTCAAACTCTTTGTAAAGAATTTAATTTACCTTTAGAAAATGTAGTCTTTTATAGCCAAAAGCCTAGCGGATCTTTATCATTTGGAGCTTATGAAGAAAATAAGGTCAGATTAAATCAATACATTTTAAAAGCTTATTTTAAAGAATTTGCAAAAACGGTTTTTCACGAATGTAGGCATTTTTATATAGAAAAATATTATAATCACAATATGGATGCTCTAGGCAGATATGTTTTTTATTCTGAAAAAGCTTATATCAATGAGAAAATTATTTTTGATAAATTTAGTAGAATTTGCGATCCTAGTGAGAATTATTTAGTAGGTTGCAATATAGGTGCTATACAAGATGCCTATGAAATTCAGCCCAATGAAAGAGATCCAAGATATGTAGAAACCCTCATAGGTAGAAGTTTATAATCAAGGAAAATAATGAAAACTATAAAAATACCGCTTAAAGATTATATCTCCAATATAAGAGAAGATAAAACTATTTACTTGGGCTTGCAAAGTGATATGAGTATAAAAGGACTTGATGAAGAATTCTTAAAAAAAGAATATAATCTTAAGAGAAATTTCAAATTTGAAACAAGCATTTATTTAGGTAAAATTATAATCAAAGAAAAAAATATCATTTTTAAAGCTTTTAATATTGGTGAGAATTGCTTTGAAGGACTTAAAGAACTTTTCTTCAAAAATAACCCCTATAAAATTATAGATAATTTAGAATTAAAAAAATATTTCTTAAAACTTTATAAAGATAATATTGAATTTTTAACTTCTTATATTAATGAAATTAATCAAGTTCATGGTATTAAACTTTACTATATCGAAAATAAAAATTTAAATAAATTTGAACTAATTTCAATGCTAGATGAAATGGTGCAAAAAAATGACTATGAAGTAGTAGATTTTAGCGATGATTTATTTTATTCTTATCTTGTATGGAGTTTGAGAAAATTTATCATTGCTTATGATATAGGTTTATATCAAGATAAAAATAATTTATTTTTTAATTTAGCTACCTACAAAATACATGGAAATCATTCTTTTTATGTAGAAGCAAATAATCATTTAAATTTTAATCTTATTGAATTATTTTTCTCAAATATCTCTCCTTTGGAATATGCTGTGGGTTATTTACAAAAAGAAGAGATAATATATAATGGGGCTTTAGAATATTCTTTAGGAGCTCTTCAAAAAACTTTAAATACTACAACCCAATTTCATAATAAATTTTATTTTAAACTGAAAGAAAGACCCTTTGAATATGCGCAATATTTTAAACAAAAATAGACTTAGTTGAAATAATTAAATTTTACTCACTTTAATACAATCAACCAGGATGAAAAATCGGCGTGAAGACTAACTTATTTTAGAAAATTTATTAGAAAAGATGAGCAATAAAAAGTAAAAGAAATATATTTTATAGGATTTTTGACATAAAAATAATTATAATCAGCTTTTGTGTATAGTTGTTGTATTTAGATTTGCATGCTTTAATTTTTTTGTATGACTGCAAGGTTTGTTCCTTTGGCGGTTAATTTCATAGCTAAAGTATGCTTTAGTCCTTTCTTGACTATTGAAGCTTTGGCATAAATATTATTTACAATCATAAAAGCATTACTTTTCTATTTAAATGCTTCCCTGTCCTAGTTTACATCATTATACTTGAAACACTCAAACCCGTCATCAATTTCTGCTTTTTTATAAATACTATAATAAGCCTTATATTTATGATTGTTATGTTTGGTTATCTTATGGAAATTTTGCGAACACTCAACACAAAAGAAATTTATGCCACAGATAAAGACCTTATTGTAAGGCAAAGATAAAATTTTTGAGATTGGAAGTTTTTATTTTTGTTATCTTTCACACACATTTACTGTTATTTATGCCGATAGTGTAACTATATCTAAATTTGGCGAGGAAATTTATAATGCATATTCGTTTTTAGATCCACTCAGAAGCAATAATATCCAAGAATTGTATGCAATAATAAAACCCCAAACGCAAGAATATTTAAGCAAAATTGATTTGAAAAACTATGAATTTTTTAAGAGTAGGCATAGTAAAATCTCACCACGATTTGATTTGGACTTTTTAAAAATTGAGGAATTGAGAATTAAATAAGGATAAAAATGAGCCAAACAAACAATAACACAGAAATCAAAGAACAAGACACTCAAGATGAAATCATTTGGGAGTTAAAAAGAAAAGTTACTTTTATGATATTTTGGGCTTATGGTAGTTATTTTGGTTTTATTATATTTGTATGTTTTTTGCTGTTTGTTAGTGGAAATAAATTTAAAGTCGATAATTGGAAAGCTTATGTTGTTATGATTGTTATCGTATTTGCAATTATATTTTTTACAAAAAGGCTATATCGTTCTTTAAATTTGAAAAGAATGTATATCGATAATAATTATAAATTATATATTGAAAAATATATAGGAAAAGACCTAATATTAGAATCTGGGAGTTATGTTATCGGTATGGAGTCTAATTTTTATCTCGGCATAACAATGTCATCAATAGCTAAAATTCTTTCATTAAATTGTAATGGTAAGGAATTATATGGTTTTATTGAATCCGCTAATACAAATTTTAATGAACTTGCAAATTTTACAAAAAGTCATCTTATAAATTATCTTATTAGTTGTGAGAATAATAAATATCTTAAAGCTGCTGCTATCTATGGGTTATTTCAACTTGAGCAGTATTACAATATAGATCTTAAAGAAATTGATAAGATAAGATTGGATAAAAATGAGTATGGAAAATAACAATACCATTTATGGAAGTTTAGAAATCAGAAAAAAGATAGATGATAAATTTGCACTAAATCAAAATTCTGCAAATATAAGAGATTTTGGGAACATTGGAACACTTGCTTCTTATGGTATGTCAATAACTGGAGCAACATCTGGAAAAATATTAGAACAATATATGATTAATCAGAGTGTTTCAACTAAAGTAATAACATTTTATAAATATAAAATTATGGGTAATTTTGGTATTTTAAGTTATTTGTATAAAAAAGCAGAAAATAAATCTAACACAAGAGCTTTTGGTGAAATTGCTGTTGAAACAGCAATTGGAGCACTAGCAACATCGCAAATAGCTATAAATACTATAGAAATTGGAATTTCTTTCATTTCTCGTATTGCCGCAGGTGCAGCAACTGGAGCAGCTATAGGCTCGAGCTTTCCTATTGTTGGGACAGTGGTGGGTGCAGTGGTGGGAACACTTGTAGCAGGTTTTTTTAATGACTTAATTTTTGGCGATGAAGATGAGGAATTAAAAAAAACAAGAAGCCAAAGAGAAATATTTAGAGGAAAAATTAGATGAAAAAATGCACAAAATCATCAATTATCTCATCACTCATCAATATATAGAATTAAGAGTGTTAAATGAAGATGAAGCAGAAAAGCTTTGTAAAGAAATAAGTGATATTAATAGTGCTTATTTTAAAACCATTCTTTTGATGCTAAGTTTTCCTTATTATTTAGATAAAGATGAGCAAAGTTATAAAAAAGCTCAAGAAAAAAATCCAACTATAATCAGAATACAACCCATAGCTAATGCCTTAAATATAAAAATAGAAATCAATGAATGCTTTCTTGCTAAGAATGGAGAAGCTTTAAAAAATAAGGAAATTTATGTTTATAATCATCGCTTTGATAGAGTGGTGGCAAAGGCTATGAGTGATGATGAGGGTAAAATAGTATTTGAAAATGTTTATGTGGGTAAAGAGAGCACTATAGATAAAATAAGCTTTATTATAGACAGAGAAAATTTCAATGAAGACAATTTTTATGAAAGTGTTTTAAAATACGCTCCAATGTTTAATATACAAAAAAAGCATAAACAAAAAGGGCAAGCTTTTATTGATAAAATGTTTTTTAGTTTCACTTATGCACAAGGAATAATGCAAGATAATGAGGTGTTAAAACTAGAAGCTTTGAAAAATAATTTTAATATCGTTTTTGATTATGAGGTAAGAAAACAAGAAGAATCCTATAAAAATTATATCATTTTATCTTATTTAGTTTTTGATGTTAAAGAAGATATAGAAGAATATATACGCCATACTACTATAGAAAATAGAGCTTTTCGTGGATTAGAATTGTTAGGTCGTGGATGGAAAAATCAATACAGCATCAAAGACGAGTGGAGAGATAAGGGTGTGGTATTTTTTGCTTATTTTAATTCTCAAAAATTTACCCCTTATAAAAAAATGGCTTTTATTGACAAGCCTATAGTTATTTTAGATATAGAAAAATTTGATAAAGAAGATATATTAAAAGATATAAAATTCCATTTTAAAACTCTTACTAAAGCCTATAAAATTTTTGTAATAGATTTAGATGCTAATACTCAAATACAAGAAAAAAAATCCATTGTCAATAATATAAAAAAGAATACCCAAAACTTAGAACTGCTTTATCTGCAACTTAAACTTTTTGATGATAAAGATGCTAATAAATGCAAGGTGCAATACTTTCACAATGAAAACAAATATGCTAATCAAGAAATGAAATGGATAGAATATTGCAAAAAACAACTTTTTTCGCTTAATAGTGAAAATCCTATTCATAAAAATAAAAGCTCGTTTGATATGGAAGTGCCTTTTGTAAGCATTTCTTTTGGGTCTTTGATTTATGATAAAGAAAGACTGGCTAAAAAAGGAGTTAGGCAAATTTTTGGAGTGGGTTTAGCAGAATCTTGCAGGCGATATTTTTATGAGAAATGATTTGATTTTAGATAATTAAAGAATATACTACAAACTTTATTTTACCCACTTTATGCTAAAATAAATCACATAAGCTTATAGCTATTAATCATCAACAAACCCAAAAGGATCATCAATGTCCCTTAATTCTTATATGAGTCTTAATATATCAAATTCTACTTCAAATCCCCTACCCTTTAAAATCACTAAAGCCCTCATCCAAGAAAGTCTTGAAGAGCTTTTTTCTATAGAATGTGAAGGCTTTTTTGAAAGTTTAGAACAAGATTTATTTTCTTTAAATACTTTAACCAATGCTTCATCTCATCCAAGCACCCCTACAACTTTTAATTTTCATCCTAATGTTTTAATCGATCAAGAAGCTATTTTAAGTATCCATAATCCTT
>NZ_RYYJ01000025.1:0-4269 GCF_004379015.1 Campylobacter sp. US50a
TAGGTTCTAATTTATGTAAAAGACTGCTTAGTGAAGGCAATAAAATTATTTGTGTAGATAATAACTATACAGGTAGAATGGAAAATATCAAAGAACTTTTAGAAAATGAAAATTTTACTTTTATAGAGCATGATATTTGTGAGCCATTAAAAATCACACAAAAGCTTGATCAAATTTATAATTTTGCTTGCCCAGCTTCTCCACCTGCTTATCAAGGAAAACACGCCATAAAAACAACAAAAACAAGTGTGTATGGCGCTATAAATATGCTTGAACTTGCAAAAGAGCATAATGCAACGATTTTGCAAGCTTCAACTTCAGAGGTTTATGGAGATCCACTCGTTCATCCACAAAATGAAGAATATAGAGGCAATGTAAATCCTATAGGAATTCGCGCTTGTTATGATGAAGGGAAAAGATGTGCTGAAAGTTTGTTTTTTGATTATCATAGACATGAAGGCGTTGATATTAAAATAGTAAGAATTTTTAACACCTATGGAGAAAATATGGATCCAAATGATGGCAGGGTTGTAAGTAATTTTATATGTCAAGCTTTAAGTGGAAAAGATATCACAATTTATGGAGATGGTTCGCAAACGCGTTCTTTTTGTTATGTTGATGATTTAATTGATATTATTATTAAAGTAATGAATTCTTCAAAAGATTTTCAAGGACCTATAAATACTGGCAATCCTAGCGAATTTACCATAAAAGAATTAGCACAAAAAATTATAGAAAAAACAGGTTCTAAATCAAAGATTATCTATAAAGATTTACCATTAGATGATCCAACTCAAAGAAGACCTGATATTTCTTTAGCTAAAGCTAAATTTAATTGGGAGCCAAAGATAAATTTAGATGAAGGTTTGGAAAAAACTATAAAGTATTTTAAAGAAAAAATTACAGAATTTAAAGGATAAAATATATGAAAATAGGAATCATAGGAACAGGTTATGTTGGACTTCCAACAGGTGTTGGGCTAGCAGAACTTGGCAATGAGGTTATTTGTATAGATAGAGAAAAATCAAAAATTGATGCCTTAAATAATGGAATTTTAACAATTTATGAGAATAATCTTGAAGATCTTTTTCATAAAAATGTAAAAGAAGGTCGTTTAAAATTTACAACTTCTATGAAAGAAGGTATTAAAGATGCAGATTTAGTGATCATAGCAGTAGGAACTCCACCGCACCCAGTTACAAAAGAAGCAGATATGAAGTATATTCATGCAGCTGCGACTGAGTTAGCGGATTATTTAACAGGTTATACAGTAATTGCTACAAAATCCACTGTTCCTGTTGGCACAGGCGATGATATAGAAAGTTTAATTAGCAAGAAAAATCCAAATGCAGAGTTTGATGTTCTTTCTTTGCCTGAATTTTTAAGAGAAGGTTTTGCAGTATATGATTTTTTCAATCCAGACAGAATTATAGTAGGAACAAATTCACAAAGAGCAAAAGCAGTGATAGAAAAGCTTTATGAGCCTTTTAAAGGAAAAAGTGAGTTGCTTTTTGTAAATCGCCGTTCTTCAGAAACTATTAAATACGCCTCAAATGCATTTTTGGCTATTAAAATTCATTATATTAATGAAATGGCAAATTTTTGTGAAAAAGCTGGAGCTGATATTTTAGAAGTTGCTAAAGGTATGGGTCTTGATACTAGGATAGGAAAACGCTTTTTAAATCCTGGGCCTGGATATGGAGGTTCATGTTTTCCAAAAGATACTTTAGCTATGGCTTTTATGGGTAAGCAAAATGATATCGATTTAACTTTAATCAATGCAGCTATCAAGGGAAATGAAGAGCGTAAAAACCATATGTGCGAAAGAATTTTAAATAGTATTAAGGATATCAAAAATCCAAAAATAGCCGTACTTGGCCTTGCTTTTAAAGATGGCACTGATGATTGTAGAGAAAGTCCCGCTGTAGATATTATTTTTAAACTCTTAGAACAAAAAGTTAAAATTTGTGCTTATGATCCAAAAGCTATGGATTTAGCTAAACAAATTTTAGAGGATAAGATTGATTATGCTGATTGCATGTATGAAGCCATAAAAGATGCTGATGTGATTGCTATACTAACAGAATGGAAAGAATTTTCAAGTCTTGATTTAAAAAAGGCTTACGATTTGGTAAGGCATAAAAAAATTGTTGATTTAAGAAATTTACTTGATAAAAATGAAGCTATAAAGTTAGGTTTTGAGTATCAAGGTGTAGGTAGATGAAAAATATTTTGGTTGTAGGTGGTGCAGGATATATAGGCTCACATACCTTAAAACATTTACTAGATAATAATTATAATTGTATTGTCATGGATAATCTCATCTATGGACATAAACAAGCTATAGATAAAAGAGCTAAATTTATCCATGCAGATTTATTAGATACTTTTTCTTTAACTAATGTTTTTAAAAAAGAAAAAATAGATGCCCTAGTGCATTTTGCAGCTTTTGCTTATGTAGGAGAAAGTGTTGTAAATCCTGCAAAATATTATCAAAATAATGTAGTAGGAACTATAAATCTTTTAAATGCAATGCTTGAAAATAATGTTAAGGATATAGTATTTTCAAGCACTTGTGCAACCTATGGAGAACCACAATATACTCCAATTGATGAAAAACATCCTCAAAATCCTATTAATGCTTATGGAAGAACTAAGCTTATGATAGAACAAGTTTTTGCTGACTATGAAAAAGCTTATGGTTTAAGGCATATTTCTTTAAGATATTTTAATGCAGCAGGTGCAAGTAAGGATGGACTTATCGGAGAAAGTCATGAACCTGAAACTCATTTAATTCCTTTAGTTTTAAAGGCTATAAAAGGAGAAATTCCTGCTATAAATATTTTTGGAAATGATTATGATACCGAAGATGGAACTTGTATAAGAGATTATATTCATGTAGAAGATTTAGCATTGGCTCATCGTTTAGCCTTGGAAAATTTACATAAATTTAGCGGTTGTATAAATCTTGGTACCGGAATAGGTACAAGTGTAAAAGAAATCATCAGTGCAGCTGAAATTGTAAGTGGTAAAAAGTGCCCTATAAATTATACACCAAGAAGGGATGGGGATCCTGCAAGATTATACGCAGATAATAAAAAAGCAAAAGAAATCTTATCTTGGAAAGCAAAATATACTGATATTAAAGATATAATTAAAAGTGCTTGGGATTGGGAAAATAATAGAAAGTATTAAAATGAAAAAAGTAAAAAATTTAATCGTAGGTTGTGGGCTTAGCGGGGCTATTTTAGCTGAGCGTTTAGCTAGTAAAGGACAAGAGGTTTTAATCGTAGATAAAAGAGAGCATATTGGTGGAAATATTTATGATTATAAAGATCAAGAGAGTAATATAACAGTGCATAAATATGGACCCCATGTTTTTCACACTAGTATAAAAGAAGTTTGGGAATATCTAAGTCGTTTTACAAAATGGCATTATTTTATGTATAGAGTAAAAGCTTTTATAGATGGTAAAGAGGTAAATATCCCATTTAATCTTGATACTTTGCATAAAGTTTTTCCAGAGTATTTAGCTAAAGAGCTTGAACAAAAATTAGTAAGTAAATTTACTTTTAATTCCAAAATTCCTATTTTAGAATTAAAAAATGCAAACGATAAAGATTTAGAATTTTTAGCTGAATATATTTATAAAAAAGTTTTTTTAGGTTACACGGTAAAACAATGGGGTGTAAAACCTGAAGAACTTGATTTTTCAGTTAGTGCAAGAGTTCCTGTATATATAAGTCGTGATGATAGGTACTTTGTAGATACTTATCAAGCTATACCAAAAGATGGTTATACAAAAATGATTGAAAATATCATCAATCATCCTTTGATAAAAGTACAATTAAATACTGATTTTAAAGACATAAAAAAAGATATAGAATACGAAAGATTATTTTATACAGGAGCGATTGATGAATTTTTTGACTATAAATTTGGAAGATTACCTTATAGGAGTTTAAATATAGTATTTGAAACTTTTGATAAAGAGTATATGCAATCAGGCCCTCAGATAAACTACCCTGAAAATTATGATTTTACAAGAAGTGTTGAGTATAAATATTATCTTGATGAAAAATCTACTAAAACCATACTTTCTTATGAATTTCCTTGTGAATACGAAGAAGGTAAGAACGAAAGATACTATCCTATACCTAATGATGAAAATCAAAAGCTATATGAAAAATATTTAAAAGAATCTGCTAAACTTACAAATGTGTATTTTTTAGGTAGGCTTGGCGATTATAAATATTATGATATGGATAA
>NZ_RYYJ01000026.1:0-4078 GCF_004379015.1 Campylobacter sp. US50a
GCTTCTGGATTATCTCAAGCTCTAACAGGTGCTTCAAGAGCTGCTGGAAGCTTTGCAAATCAGCAAGCTCTATCTACACAAACAAGTATAGCTGCTCCTAGAGGAGATGAAGTTTGGGCGATGAATGCAGGGGTAGTGAGTTTGCAAGGTGCTACTAGCATAGGAAGCAGTAGATATTCTACTACTAGCATAGCAGGGGGTGGAACAACTGTGGCTGATGTAAATACAGGTTCTAAAATAAGTGGTGATATGCAAGGCGTTACTGCTGCTAACATTGCAGGACTTAGTGCTAGTGATATGAAATCAAAACAAGCTTCTTTAGCAGGTGAAGTTTCTCAAGGTATTAGCGATGCTTTAAAAACAGGACAAACTTCTCAATCTGTTGCTAATATGGCATTTGATCATTCTGCCTCTCATGGTATTAATGCTCAAGCACAAGAAATCTTTAAAGCAAGCTCTACTATGGCATTTAATAAGATGGCTCAAGCAGGAGATCAAAGAGCGCAAGAACTTATGTCAGCACTCAAGGCAGGTGGCAGTATAGCAAGCGTAGTAGATGGCAGTGTAAATATTACAGAAAAAGATGGCACAAGCAGAACCTTTACATTTACAGATCAAGAAATGCAACAATGGGCTAAGGACTTTGGGGATAATGTGGCTTCTACTTATGCTCGTGATGATTCAGCTAGAGCCTCTCTTAATAATGCTTTCTCAACCTTTACAGGTAAAGAATTCTCTCAAGTGCATTCAGCTATTAATAAATATAGCTCGGTTGAATCGTTTGCAAGCAATGTTAACTCTGATTCTGTGCCTAAAGCACTCAATAATTACATTCGTTCAGGTGATAATGCAGCAATTACAAATGCTTGGAATAGTGGTAATATCGGAAAAGCTATGGCAATGGCTTCTGATGATTTCCAAAGATGGAGTGTTAATAATCCACAACAACTCTCTAAATACTTTAGCGCAGGAGATTTTAGTAGTCCGCAAAACACTATGGGTTCTGTAGGTATGCAAAATTATTATAGTCCTTCTACAGCTTCTGCAATCCATAAAGGCAATTATGGCACAGTAGATTCAGCAGCCGTAGGATTTGGAAATAGTTATGAAGCTGATAAGAAATCTATGGCAGAAGGACATTTTAACACTACAGGACAAAACACAGCTTGGGGACAAGGTAATTCACAAGGAACAGTGCAACAAGAAGTTCAAGGACAAGTTAATAATGCGGTAAATCAATTTAATAAAGGCGCTCCTGCAAGAACAGTTGATGATGGTGTTAAGGTTGCAGAAATGGCTGCTGATGGAGCAAAAGGTTCATTTAACAATACTGTAAATGCTTTAGGAACTGTAACTCAAACAGCCCTAAATAATCCTTCTCAACTTCTTGATTCTAAGTTTTGGACAGGTGCGAGAGATGCGAATGGTAATTTAATACAACCTTCAAATGGCGGAAATAATAATTCTGCTCCTCCTGCGCCTAAAATACCTCCTGAATTTTTAAAATAAGCAAGCTAATTTAGGCTTGCTTATAAATATTGTTAAAATATGTTTTTGCTTTTTATTTGTGGAAATATTAAGTATGTAATAAAAATTTGAAAAATGTTTGCAAGAATGATAATTAAAATAAGCTAGAAATTTTTCTAGCTTTATAAAAATTAATTAAAAAAACCTTTTCACCTTTTTTATTTTGTGTATATAATTCTCCTATACCTTCAGCATTAATAAAAGAAGGATCGTACATATGTTTTTATTTTTAATCGCATCATTAATGAAAGCTGTTGCTAAATTTAAAACAGCTATTTACTCTTGGAACTCTTCCTATTCCATTTCCACAAGGGTAATCATCGCGAAGTGAATCATTTATTGTATCATCAACCCAAACATCTATTAAACCAAAGAAAAAAGAAAATGTTTTTTTGATGATCTTTAAAACCACTTTCACTAATTCATAAGGCAATTTTAAAATACCTATGAAAAGATTTTTAACTCCACTTTTAGAGCTATCTTTTTTAATACTTTTTATGGTTTTTATCCAAGCTAAAGCATAATATAAAATGAAAGCAGTTGCTATTAAGCCTATAAGTGTTTTTGTAAATATTTCATTCTTGCTTATAAATAAAATGCCTATATTAGTCAAAATCAATACAAGAAACACAATAAAAGTGATCTTTAATTTCATATTTACTGCTTTATCCATCTTTATTCCTTTCAATTATAACTTATTCATATTTTTAATAAAATTATACCATATTTTAATAAATTTTGCAAGTATTTTTGCTATAAAATGCCTATTTTTTAGTGGTTTGAAACGGATTTCTTTCTTTTTTTTGACTTGATTGTTTTATTTATTGCTTAATGAAAATTAATTTGGGTATAATTAGCAAATTAATTTTTTTAGCTTCATATTGATTTGCTAATCAAATATAAATGTTAAAATAGTCTATACAGTATTTAGGATATTAATTGAAAGAATAAAGAGGGTAGTAAAATGAAAACCACAGAATATAATACGCAACAAAAAAATAATAAAGAATATTTAGCTGAGAGAAAAGCAGTTAAAAAAACTATGGCAAAAATGGAAAAAGAGTTAGAAAAACCTGCTATAAATGCGGTGTTTCAAAGACTTAAAAATAAATGAAATATATAGAACTAAGCGAAGCTATTGCTATACACGAAAAGATTATTGAAAAAACAGGCGGATTAAGTGGTTATAATGAAACACAAATAGGATATTTGGCTAGCGCATTAGAGCATATAAAAAACGATGATTATTATCCTACAATAACTGATAAAATTACACATTTAATATTTTCCTGTGTAAAATTTCATCCATTTGCTGATGGAAATAAACGGACTTCGATATTTCTAGGTATGCACTTTTTAGATTTAGATGGTAAATATAATGATAAATTTGCTGAAGTTATGGAAGATATTGTTGTCGGTGTTGCAGATGATTCTATTGCAAAAGATGATTTAAATCAAATTTTACAAAATTTTATTGATAAAAATATAGAAGTTGAAGGATAATTTTTATCATAACCATCAAAATATAAATTCACATTTGCATTGTTATATTGATAACGAAGTTTAATACAGTTTCCGACTTTTTTATATTTAGCATTATTGTACTTCTCTAATAAAATATCTAAAATAATAGTATCACTCATTTGCACTCCTTTAAAACGAAAATCTAAATATTATGTTATTATACAATCAACATTTTAGAGCAATACTAAATATAAACTAAATTGACAATTTTTTTATTGTATGATATAATTTAAAATCATTATAAGGGCGGATCGAGATCGCCCATCTTAAATACTATTTTAAGTAGCTATTCAAATCTTTTTCAAAACTCTCTATTAAATCACTTAAAAAAGCATTGATTTTATTTGGCATAACGCCTATAAAGGTATTATGTGATTTTGTGGTGATTCTAGGAGCTAAAGCCTTTTGATTTGTTATTTTTGTTTTATATAAATTTTCCCAGTGAAAACTTCTATTTCTGATTGTGAGTAAAAGGTTAAGAACAATATTTGCTTTTTCTATATTGCTAAAACTATTTTTATATTTTTTATTATTTACATAGTGAAAGTAATATTCTTTGTTGTGTGCATAATATTTTTTAAAATTTATATTAGAAGAATTAATTATTTTTGCCTCTAAGTGTTCTAGCTTAATTATAAATATTACATCTCCTAAAGAAATTCTTGAAATGAGTTGATTGTTATCTAATATTTCTTTGTTTTGCAATTTAATTATTTTTTGTTTGATGTTTTCTTCGTTATAATTTCTTAACCATTCTAAATCTTTTTCTTTCATATGTTTATCTAGTAAATTTCTTAATACTAGTTCAAGTATTGCTATTTTTGTTGTTATGCTTGCAATCATTTTTAAATTATCAAAATGTTCGTAAATATTATTATAAGATTCTAATCTTTCTTTAGAAAACAAATATTCAAGATCGGTTTGTTCTGTTGGCATGAATTTCTCTAATATTGGATTAATATTCTTAAATCATATCAAATTTTTACAAAAAATATTATTATTCACACTTGTAAGTACTTTTTTCAAG
>NZ_RYYJ01000027.1:0-3944 GCF_004379015.1 Campylobacter sp. US50a
ATGTTCTTTTTAATTATCATTGTTAAGAGTCACAAGCAAGTTTTAATAAAAACAATTTTACAGGACTTGTTAAAGGGTAAAACCTATTTATCTTTTCTTTGGTTTAACTTATATCTTTTAATTATCTTTATCTTTAAAATAAAGAGAATATTAGATTTAAGATTTATAAATTAAAGACAAGTTTCAAACTCACAGCTTAGTTAAGACTAAATCATTTAGTTCTATATTAAGGTTTGAATGCTTTCCGTCTTAAGATAAAGAAGTCTTATCATAAAAACTTTAACAAGGAAGTGATGCGTTTTAGAATCAATAATAAAAGGTAGAAGTTAGGTTATATCTAACTTTTATGCAAATTGTTTTTTTAGTGATTAAGAATTGAAGCTTTATCTACATTAATTTTTTAATGAATGTTTAGTTTATTTCGTTTTAAGCCTAATATCTTTTAGGTTGGCGGAGTAGGCCTTTAGCTTTGGTTCTTTAAGATGAGCTTTGCTCATCTGCTAAAAGAACATCAAAAGGTAAGCTACTAAGAGCGAATGGTGGATGCCTTGACTGGTAAAGGCGATGAAGGACGTACTAGACTGCGATAAGCTACGGGGAGCTGTCAAGAAGCTTTGATCCGTAGATTTCCGAATGGGGCAACCCAATGTATAGAGATATACATTACCTATATAGGAGCGAACGAGGGGAATTGAAACATCTTAGTACCCTCAGGAAAAGAAATCAATAGAGATTGCGTCAGTAGCGGCGAGCGAAAGCGCAAGAGGGCAAACCCAGTGCTTGCACTGGGGGTTGTAGGACTGCAATGTGCAAGAGCTGAGTTTAGCAGAACATTCTGGAAAGTATAGCCATAGAGGGTGATAGTCCCGTATGCGAAAAACAAAGCTTAGCTAGCAGTATCCTGAGTAGGGCGGGACACGAGGAATCCTGTCTGAATCCGGGTCGACCACGATCCAACCCTAAATACTAATACCAGATCGATAGTGCACAAGTACCGTGAGGGAAAGGTGAAAAGAACTGAGGTGATCAGAGTGAAATAGAACCTGAAACCATTTGCTTACAATCATTCAGAGCACTATGTAGCAATACAGTGTGATGGACTGCCTTTTGCATAATGAGCCTGCGAGTTGTGGTGTCTGGCAAGGTTAAGCAAACGCGAAGCCGTAGCGAAAGCGAGTCTGAATAGGGCGCTTAGTCAGATGCTGCAGACCCGAAACGAAGTGATCTATCCATGAGCAAGTTGAAGCTAGTGTAAGAACTAGTGGAGGACTGAACCCATAGGCGTTGAAAAGCCCCGGGATGACTTGTGGATAGGGGTGAAAGGCCAATCAAACTTCGTGATAGCTGGTTCTCTCCGAAATATATTTAGGTATAGCGTTGTGTCGTAATATAAGGGGGTAGAGCACTGAATGGGCTAGGGCATACACCAATGTACCAAACCCTATCAAACTCCGAATACCTTATATGTAATCACAGCAGTCAGGCGGCGAGTGATAAAATCCGTCGTCAAGAGGGAAACAACCCAGACTACCAGCTAAGGTCCCTAAATCTTACTTAAGTGGAAAACGATGTGAAGTTACTTAAACAACCAGGAGGTTGGCTTAGAAGCAGCCATCCTTTAAAGAAAGCGTAATAGCTCACTGGTCTAGTGATTTTGCGCGGAAAATATAACGGGGCTAAAGTAAGTACCGAAGCTGTAGACTTGCACACAACTTAGATTATTTAAGTTTAGAATATAAAAAACTAAGTTATATGTTTTAAGTTATATTTTTACTGATTTTTATAGAGTAAAGATAGAAACAAAACTTAGTAAAATCAGTAAAAATATTCTTGGTTTAAAGTTTAAGTAGTTTAAGTTGTGTGCAAGTGGTAGGAGAGCGTTCTATTTGCGTCGAAGGTATACCGGTAAGGAGTGCTGGAGCGAATAGAAGTGAGCATGCAGGCATGAGTAGCGATAATTAATGTGAGAATCATTAACGCCGTAAACCCAAGGTTTCCTACGCGATGCTCGTCATCGTAGGGTTAGTCGGGTCCTAAGTCGAGTCCGAAAGGGGTAGACGATGGCAAATTGGTTAATATTCCAATACCAACATTAGTGTGCGATGGAAGGACGCTTAGGGCTAAGGGGGCTAGCGGATGGAAGTGCTAGTCTAAGGTCGTAGGAGCTTATACAGGCAAATCCGTATAAGAACACTCCGAGAACTGAAAGGCTTTTTGAAATCTTCGGATGGATAGAAGAACCCCTGATGCCGTCGAGCCAAGAAAAGTTTCTAAGTTTAGCTAATGTTGCCCGTACCGTAAACCGACACAGGTGGGTGGGATGAGTATTCTAAGGCGCGTGGAAGAACTCTCTTTAAGGAACTCTGCAAAATAGCACCGTATCTTCGGTATAAGGTGTGGTTAGCTTTGTATTAGGATTTACTCCGAAAGCAAGGAAACTTACAACAAAGAGTCCCTCCCGACTGTTTACCAAAAACACAGCACTCTGCTAACTCGTAAGAGGATGTATAGGGTGTGACGCCTGCCCGGTGCTCGAAGGTTAATTGATGGGGTTAGCATTAGCGAAGCTCTTGATCGAAGCCCGAGTAAACGGCGGCCGTAACTATAACGGTCCTAAGGTAGCGAAATTCCTTGTCGGTTAAATACCGACCTGCATGAATGGCGTAACGAGATGGGAGCTGTCTCAAAGAGGGATCCAGTGAAATTGTAGTGGAGGTGAAAATTCCTCCTACCCGCGGCAAGACGGAAAGACCCCGTGGACCTTTACTACAGCTTGACACTGCTACTTGGATAAGAATGTGCAGGATAGGTGGGAGGCTTTGAGTATATGACGCCAGTTGTATATGAGCCATTGTTGAGATACCACTCTTTCTTATTTGGGTAGCTAACCAGCTTGAGTTATCCTCAAGTGGGACAATGTCTGGTGGGTAGTTTGACTGGGGCGGTCGCCTCCCAAATAATAACGGAGGCTTACAAAGGTTGGCTCAGAACGGTTGGAAATCGTTCGTAGAGTATAAAGGTATAAGCCAGCTTAACTGCAAGACATACAAGTCAAGCAGAGACGAAAGTCGGTCTTAGTGATCCGGTGGTTCTGTGTGGAAGGGCCATCGCTCAAAGGATAAAAGGTACCCCGGGGATAACAGGCTGATCTCCCCCAAGAGCTCACATCGACGGGGAGGTTTGGCACCTCGATGTCGGCTCATCGCATCCTGGGGCTGGAGCAGGTCCCAAGGGTATGGCTGTTCGCCATTTAAAGCGGTACGCGAGCTGGGTTCAGAACGTCGTGAGACAGTTCGGTCCCTATCTGCCGTGGGCGTAAGAAGATTGAAGAGATTTGACCCTAGTACGAGAGGACCGGGTTGAACAAACCACTGGTGTAGCTGTTGTTCTGCCAAGAGCATCGCAGCGTAGCTAAGTTTGGAAAGGATAAACGCTGAAAGCATCTAAGCGTGAAGCCAACTCTAAGATGAATCTTCTCTAAGCTCTCTAGAAGACTACTAGTTTGATAGGCTGGGTGTGTAATGGATGAAAGTCCTTTAGCTGACCAGTACTAATAGAGCGTTTGGCTTATCTTTAATAAAGCATCACTTCCTTGTTAAGGTTTTTAAGAAGACTTTGAAATAGATAATATTTAGAGTTTCATAGAAATCTTTCAAGTAGAGTTTATATTAGAACTTGCTCTTAACATTGTTTTTTAAGTATTCTATATAAAAACTTATTAAAGATAAAAGATAAGTAAAGAAGAAAGAGAATAAAGAAAAAAATAAAAGATTAAGCTTTATTTATAAATTAAATCTTTCAAAGAATATTTAAATAACAATGTCCGTGATTATACAGATGTGGAAACGCCTTGCTCCATCCCGAACCAAGAAGCTAAGCACATCGTGGGTGATGATACTACGCCTTACTGGCAGGGGGAAAGTAGCTCATTGCGGACTTGTTAA
>NZ_RYYJ01000028.1:0-2807 GCF_004379015.1 Campylobacter sp. US50a
AAATGATAAGTTAAGCTTATAAAAATAATCAAAGCTATAAGCACACCACAAGGTATATAAAATCTTTTAAGTTTGTAAAAAGGTTTTTTCATGGATGCTCATATTTATTTTAAATTAGCTTTTTCTAGCATTTTATTGTCCCAACCTTCTGGTAAATCTTTTATGCTTGGATAATAAGGGCGTAAAAGTTCTATATAAACTCCTTTCTGATAGGAAAGCTCAAAATAATACTTTCCTAAAGCAGAAGGGATAAGCTTTGCATCTCCGTGATAATTTCCATCAGAATAGACAAAATTAGGGCTATAAAAAGGGCTTCTAGGAGGAACATATGGGCTTTGTTGAATTGGGCGCACTCCTATTTCATCATAAGCAAAATAATCATATATGCTAAATTTAAAAATACCATTATTGCCAAAGCCATAATCATAATAATCATTAAAATAACCATTTTCTCCTTCAAATCCCATATCAAGCAATATTTTTTCATAACGCTTATTTATTTCTTCGTTTAAATTTTTATAATCTATTTTTGTGTCATCCATATAAGCTGCAGGATTAAAAAGAAGCTTGGTTTCATCTTGAAACAAACCATAAGAAAGCTCTAATAAGAAATCTTTTAAACTCCAAACCAAATCAGCATAAAAATACTCATCATCAAAAGTGATTAAATAATCTTCATCTTTTTTATTTTGTTTTGCTAAATAATCAAGCATAGCAAGCAATATTGGATTTTTTTTAATATAACTTTTATCTTTAAAATTATTAGCTTGTTCTTTTGTAAGAATGCCAACTTCTCCTAATTGATCATAAATTTCATCACTAAATACGAAAGGTTTTATGCCATGGTTTTTATTGATTGCATCAATATAATTTTTTATTATCATTGTGTTTTTACTATAAAGTTCTTTCACATAGGAAATGATTTGTTCTTGGCTTAAAATTTGAGTGTCTTTTTCTATTTTACATTGATACTCTAAATTATTTGGACTTTCAAAATAATAACCCCCATCCATACCATCATAAAATTTAGGTTTAATATAATTAGGATTTTTATTAGCAAGCCATAAGGGATTTTTTATCTTTTTAACTTCTTCTTCTAAATTTTCAAATTTAGTGGCTATGTATTTTGGGATGAGTTTGTTGCCTTTTTTATCAAAAACAATTTTACCAAGATATATGCCAAATTTTGGATTATAGCATTCAAGCTCATTCATATCATTAAATTTCCAAAAATATTGCTCGCTAGGACAAATATTATTATAACTTTTTATGTTTGTATTTATGGCTAAATAAATAGCATAAGGTTCTTTTCTGGTTTGTAAGAAATCTTTATGTTTAAATATATTCTTTATGGCTACTTCTAACATATCAACCCCTATATTTTTCAAAATAAAATGTGCTTATTCTCGCATCTCTTTCACTTGGAGAAAACCAATAAATTGCAGGTTTATCTGAAAATATACCGTATTTATAAGGTTTAACTCCGACACAATCTGTATAATTATTACTAATTATGCATTTTTTATCATACGCCCAAAACATAACAACATTTTCAAATTTAAAATATTCATTAGAATATATGAGTTTAAAATGCTTTCTGTATGTTGATTTTTTATTTCTTTAGAATTATTTTTATCAATATAAAAATGTCTAAATTCGTGAAAAAAAGTTGATAATATCTGTTCTTCTTTGTTTTTTAAATTCAAATATAATGCTTTTTTTCCTACACTATTATAAGATCCGTTATTGTATTGTTTAAACTCTTTATAAATAGTTGGAATTGGTGGTTCTATGTCGAAAGCTTTTACCAAATCTTCAAGAAATTCTTGAAAAAACATAATTTTTTCCTCATCACTTTTGTTTGAAAATTCACTAAATTTTGCTTTATAGCTTGGTATGATAAAAAATTTCTCATCAGAATAAACATCTATAAATTTTTTAACAAATTTCTCCCTTTCTTTTAAATACTTATCTCCATCACTTAC
The DNA here is from genome assembly GCF_004379015.1 of Campylobacter sp. US50a. Classification (NCBI taxonomy): domain Bacteria; kingdom Pseudomonadati; phylum Campylobacterota; class Epsilonproteobacteria; order Campylobacterales; family Campylobacteraceae; genus Campylobacter; species Campylobacter sp. US50a. Next base: position 1,986 of record NZ_RYYJ01000028.1, read on the forward strand.
ACTTTTAATAAATTTTTCATTAGCTAAATCAAATCTATAATAAATATAAGCAATTTTTCCTGCAAGTTGGGGATAATTTTTAAAAAATTCATAATTATTTGTTTCTTTTGCTTTTTCTTCAAAACTTTGGCAAGCTTTTAAAAACTCTACAGCCTCAAAAACACTAAAAATACAATTTGTTTGAATTATATCACTATTAAAATCATTCCTTAGTTTACTTTCTTCTACATCCTCATCATCTCCAACTCCCACTCTAAAGCTCATATCTATGATGATGTAATGATCTTCTAAATTAGGCATAGTTTTTTCACTACTATAAGCAAATAAAACTATGTAGTATTTATAATCTTGTATGTCTTCTTTAGGCTCGTTGCTTCTATTTATAGGCAAGCAAAAGGATAAAATATTGTCTTCATAGCTTTCATTATAAATCAAATCATCATTTTCAAATAATACCTTAAGATTTTTTTCATCAATATAGCCATTACAATCATGTAATAATAAATTTAATTTTTCTTTGCTTTCACATTCTACAAAAGCCCATTTTAGTTTTTCATCGCTTTCTTTTTCTAGTTGTAAGCTTATATAAGTCCCTGGTGCAAAAGAAGCATTTAAATCAATATGGGAATTTTCATGAAATATTAGTGTTTTATTCATAAACTTTTCCTACAAATATAATTTTATTATCTATTTTTTCAGGGTAAGCCACTTTAAGTGAGATTATATTTTCCCCCTCACTCCGCACAAACTTAGCTTGCTTACTTAAATCCTCTAATAACTGTGCTTGTGCCATACCTATGCTACCACTACTGCCAAACTCTC
>NZ_RYYJ01000029.1:0-2797 GCF_004379015.1 Campylobacter sp. US50a
TTGAATGCTTTCATCATCATAGTAAAAATAAGCCTTTCCACTTTTGCTTTTATCTTTTTCATCTTGGTAAAAATAATGTGCAATTTGTTTTTTACTTCTTTTTTGATTGTCTGCCTTAGCAGTGCCACTTCTTGCCATGTAAGAATTAATCAATTCATTTTCTTTGTAATGATAGACATTAAATCCATCATAAACTAAATGATCTTTAGCTTTAAATTTAAGTATAAGTCCAACTTTGTGATGGGTATAATTATTAAATATTCTTTTAGCATTTTGTAAAGGAGTAGTAAAATAAGCTTTGCTTTCATCAAGCTTTACTTTAAAGCTATAACAATCACTAAAATACTTTTCTTTATCAAATCTTATCTTACCCTTTTCATCACTGCGTCTTTTTAGATTAACTACTCTTAAGGATTTATCATGTTTAAAACCTTTGATAATGATTTTAGCATTAGCAATGGGTTTATTGTGTTCATCTTTTAAATATAAAGTGATAAAGCAAGGTTCTTTGGGGTTTGATGAAGAGTTGCTTGAGTTATTTTGTTCGTTTTGACTAAAGAAAGCAGAATGCTTTGAATGGGTTTTGGAGTTATCATCTTGTAAATATAACACACCAGATGGCAAGATATTATTATCATAATATTTTTTAAATGAAGGAAAAAAGGGAATTGGAGATTCAAAAGATTGTTTTTGAAGTATTTGAAATACTCTTTTATAAATAACCATAGGTGTAATTTTTTCTTGATCAATAAATTTAATATTAACAGTTCTACCTATTTTTAATGGATCTAATTCGTATTCTAAATAAAGATTTATATATTTTGCAAATCCATCATTACTTTCAAAATCAAAATTATCATCGAGTGGATAAAGCTTTAGATTAGAAATATATTCGGCTTTGTAAGTTTTAGCATTAATATGAAATTTAACATTTTTATTGAAAGCTATTTTTGTGCTTCCAAAAGTAAAAGATCTTTTAGCATAATCACTTGAGTTTATATCTAAGTAGTAGTGGCTTCTTTTACACGCTCTATTATCTTCGATATATTCTCCATCTCTATTAATAAATGGATTTACGCCTCCATACATCTTAGTTTCTACTATATCGTCTAGTTCTAAAATATACATCTCTTCTTCTATTTTATCTTTAAATTTTTCAAGTTCTTTTTTACTAAATTCGCAATCAAAAAATTTTTGAAATACTCTAAAATCTGCAGCACTAGTATATTTATCCACATATTTCATATAATCAAGTGCCGAAGCTTGTATGATTATTTCTTTTCATCTCTTACTTTATAATCTTTAGCGATAAGCACACGATTATCTTTTTTAGCTAAATTACTTGGTGGCGTGCTTTCTCCCCAAAGATAATAAGATAAAATTTCTATTCCATAATCACCTTTTAAATTTAATAAAAAACCCATTTTATTTTTCCTGCCATACTTAAAATTTCAGTTTTATTCATTAACCCATATAAAATTATCATTTTCGCGTATTTCTACTTCACCACAATTTGTAATAGGATAATACTCGTATCTAAAATAATTATCATTTTTCCACCTTTCCAAAACATCTTTATTGAATTTCTCTTTAGAGTGTTTATAGCCTATAAGATACATTTTAACTAATAAGCCATAATCATAATCACCAAATCTTGAAGGTGTAACAAAATATTCATAACCACCTATTGCTATAAATTTAACATCATAGTGAATAAGATAAATTCTTTCCCGATAATCAAAAAGTAAAGAATATTTGAGTTTTATATTGCTTAACTTTTGCGTTTTATCAAAATCCCCTATTAAAATTTTTTCTTCTTCAAATGGTTTTACAATGTTAAAACCCTGCATTATTTTTTGCATATTTTCTTCTTCAGTTTTATTAAAATCAATTTGTTTTATGATATCGTTGATATCAAATTGCTTTCCATTACTAAAAAATTGACAATCTGTATCTTCAAAATGACATTTAGTACCAAGATATTGCCACTCTTCTTGAGCTACATTGTAATATCTTTTACTATGTGCATAATCATAAAGCTTTTTAAGCAAATCTTTAGCAGCTCTTTCAAATACTTCATTTCTATCCAGTTTTTTACCTTCTTTTATACAATACCAATTTTGATTAAGTGTTGCATTGGAGCGTAAAATCACTTTTGCATAACCATTTTTAAATTCAGTATAAAAAAGTATATTATATCCTATAAATCCGATAAACAATATAGCTATAATCCAAGCTAATTTTTTTAATTTTGTGTCAAATAAAAACTGAAGTTTTTTCATTTATACTCCTAAATAAATTTGCAAATCCTTTTCTGTTTCGTTTAATTTTTTTCTAGGTAATTCTTCTTTTTGCAATTCTTCGTTCATTGTTTACACTCTTTTAGTTTGGATTGTATGGATTTAAGTTTATTGGTTTGTTTTTGACCGAGTCTGAGTTTTGGATAATTATTGTTTATATTTTCTATTTTCATTTTAAGATAATCATCTTTATAGGCAATAAATTTAATTTTTGAATTTATAAGATTGATATATCTATCAACTGCAATATTAATTTTTTCTATGCCATTTAGAATTACTATGGTTTTGGGATTATTTAAATCACAAATAGGAGCTACTGAAAGTTCTCTTAGGTACATATTATTAGCAAACGCACTATCTAAGCCAATCAATAGATTAATATATGTTACAATTTCTATTATTTCAAAATCATTATCATTTTTTTGCAAAAAATCCTCTTCTAAACGAGTATTTAGAAAAAATAAAAAATCTTCAAGTGCATCAAATCTTTCCTTGTC
>NZ_RYYJ01000002.1:0-238727 GCF_004379015.1 Campylobacter sp. US50a
TTAAAAGAATCTGCTAAACTTACAAATGTGTATTTTTTAGGTAGGCTTGGCGATTATAAATATTATGATATGGATAAAACCGTGGAGAGAGTGTTGAAAGTTGAGTTAGAGAATTGTTAAATAGCTTTAGAAAGGTTTTATTTAATGAAAAATGTAGATTTTAATGAAAAAAGTATTCATATATTTTTTACCATAAATGATGCTTATAGTGGATATTTAGCTACTTGTATAGTATCGATTTTAGACAATTTAAATAAAGAGTATATTCCGTATTTTTATGTAATAGATGGTGGAGTTAGTGATGATAATAAAAATAAAATTGATACTTTAAAAAATATTAAATATTTTAATATAGAATATATTAGAATAGATGCTAAATTATTTTCAAAGGTTCCAAGCAGTTCTCAATTGCATGTTTCGAATGAAACAAATTATCGTTTTTTAGCTTCAACATTAAAACCAACATTAGATAAATGCGTATTTTTAGATGTTGATTTAGTGGTTATAGGTGATATCTCTAAACTTTGGGAAATTGATATTAATGATTATTATATGGCAGCAGTTAGTGATCAGGAGCCTTTAAATCAAAATTCTTGGACTTTGAAATTGCCATTACCATGCGACTATTTATATGTAAATACTGGAGTTACACTCTTTAATTTAAAGAAATGGAGAGATGACAATATTCAAGAATTGTTATTTCAGAATTTGTTTAAGTATTCTGCTTTTCTACAATTTCCAGACCAAGATACTCTTAATATAACTTTACATAGAAAAATAAAATATCTTTCTCATATTTATAATGCTATGCCAGTTCAGACTTATTATAATAATGAGCAAAAACAGGAAGCTTTTTCTAATCCACAAGTGATTCATTGGCAGGATCTCGAAAACCTTGGAAATATCCAGATGTTCCTTATGCTGAAATATTTTGGCATTATGCTAGACTAACACCTTTTTATAAAGAGATATTATTGAGGCAAATCGAAGATAATTACTTGTCTAAAATAAGAAATAAAATGGAAAAATATAAAAATAATAGGTTTTTTATATTTTTTGTAAATATACGTATTTATATGCAATATAAATTTATAAGAATTATTATCTGTAGATTAAAATTATTTTTAAAAAAAATATTAAAATTTTTATTAAGAAGGCGGTATATATGATTAATAAAAACACTCCTTTAGTATCAGTTATAATACCAATTTATAATGTAGAAAAGTATCTTAGAGAATGCCTTGATAGCGTTGTAAATCAAACATTAAGAGAAATAGAAATTATATTAATTAATGATGGATCTACTGATAATTGTGGAAAAATATGCGATGAATATGCAACTAAGGATAAAAGAATTATAGTTATTCATAAAGAGAATGCAGGCTTAGGTGCAGCTTTTAATAGCGGGTTAGATATAGCCAAAGGAGAATATTGTACAATAGTTGAAAGTGATGATTATGTAAAATTGGATATGTGTGAAAAACTTTATAGATTAGCCCGCAATCAAGATTACCAAGTAGTTAAATCTGATTTTATTGGTTTTGAAGATAAGGAGAAAGAAAGAATTTTTAAAAATCTCCCTATATGTTATGATCAAGCTTTGTATAATAAAAAAACTAATTCGTATTTAAATCCAAGTATTATTATAAATTCTTGGAATATGAATCAATCTAGTCTTTATAAAATGGATTTTATTAAAAAATACAATATAAGAGCAAATGAAACACAAGGAGCTTCCTATCAAGATATAGGATTATGGTTTCAAATTTTAAGTTTGGCTTCAAGTATTTATTTTTGTCAAGAGGGGTTTTATTTTTATAGACAAGATAATGAAAATGCTTCGGTTAAGAGTAAAGATAAAATATATTGCGTCTGCGATGAGTTTGAGTTTTTAGATAAGTTTCTTGATAAAAATTTAGAGCTTAAAAGTAGATTGCAAGATGTTTTTTATTGTTTTAAATTTAAAATATATTCATGGAATTTAAAGCGTATTGATGATAAATATAAATTAGATTTTTTGTATAGATTTTCACAAGAATTTTTACCGATTTATGATAAAATAAATAAGAAATATTTTACTTATAATGAATTATCAGATCTTTGGTCTATTATTCAAGATCCAAAAAAAGCTTATAGTAACAATTTTTTTCACAGAATTAGAAAAGGGATTATCAAAATTAAGTATAAACTTTATAAAAAAGTTGATAATTTAATTTGAATTATTAATTTTTTTATTGTTTGATTTTTTAAAATGTTATTAAGATTTATGATTAAATTTTTTATTATTTTTTAAGAGGAAAGATATTCTATGGATTAATAAATATTGCAATTCTGATTTACAATATAAAGGTGTTTATCAAAAAGTAAAATAAGTCAAATTTGTAAAAAATAGACAATAGGATAAAAATGGTTTTTTATAATATATTTGTATTAAATATTTTTATTTAAATAAGGTATTTTATTTTTTTACTTCTTATGTTAAAATTTTTCAGAGTTGAACTAATATTAAGAGTTTGTTTTTACTATTTTTAAAAAAAATTTTTAGGAAAGATAATGTCTAAAATCTCAATAATTATGCCAACTTATAATGTGGAACAATATATAGCAAGAGCAATAGAAAGTTGTATCAATCAGACTTTTAAAGATATAGAAATAATTATAGTTGATGATTGTGGAAGTGATAAAAGTATAGATATAGCTAAAGAATACGCCAAAAAAGATAAAAGGATAAAAATAGTTCACAATGAAAAAAACTTAGGTCTTTTAAGAGCTAGATATGAAGGAGTTAAGGCAACTAATTCTTTATATATCATGTTTTTAGACTCTGATGACTTTTTAGAGCTTGAAGCTTGCGAGGAAGTATCTAAGTATTTGGATGAAAATAATGATTTGATATGTTTTAATTATAATGCTTTAAATACAACTTTGAAGAAAAATATTTTTTTTGTTAATAATAATTATAGTCTTGAAGAATATTTAATTTTCTTAGCAGAACAAATTGTAAATTTTAAAATAAAGCAATGGTATATATGGGGTAAGGTTTTTTTAAGACAAAAATATTTAAAAACATTTGAAAAAATCAATGAAAATCCAAAACTTACTATGGCAGAAGATGCATTGTTCCTTACTTTGTATTATCTTGAATGCAAGCGTATTGTGACTTTAGAGCAATGTCTGATTAATTACAATATGCAAAATATTAGCTCATCAACTAAAGAAGTAAAAAATTTTGATAAGATGCAATTTTTTATAGAAAATTTAAATTTTGTTATTCATAAGCTTAATTTATATTCTAATGCTTTAAATCCTATATATTTTTTATTGTGCCAATATTTTACTAACGAGCTTCTTATACATAAGTTACAACTGGAATATTGTTGTACTCCTTATAGTTGCTTTTTTAAAAAAATATTTATAAAATTAAAAAGAAAGAGAATAAAATTTAAGAGAAAAAAATATATAAAACAATTAGCAATGGAATTAAAATGAAATTTCTTATCATCAATCTTAAAAAAGCAAAGCAAAGAAAAGAATACATTAGTAAATTGTGTCAAAAATATCAACTTGATTATGAAATCATCCAGGCGGTAGAAGGAAAAGCTGTAGGCAAACAAGAGTATTTAAATATAGTTGATTATGACAAAATGCTAAATTTTCATAAAAGAGAATTAGGGCTTGGAGAGCTTGGTTGTTCTTTATCTCATAAAAAATGTTATGAAAAAATATTGCAAGAAAATTTAAAATACGCTGTGATTTTAGAAGATGATGCGTATTTTGATGAAAACTTACTTGAATTTTTACAACACCTTAATGAATTTCCTAACGACTTGGAGCTTTTGTTATTAGGGCATCAAAGACAGGTTTATAATGATGATGGTTTTAGGATAGAAAGTCCTTACTCAAGAAGATTTGCAAAAAAAATCTTAAATTATAAAATTCGTCGTTTGATCGCTAGAGGCAACGGTACTTATGGTTATTTTATAACCAAAAATGGAGCTTTAAAACTGCTTTCTCATTTAGAAAAAATTTATTTGCCTATAGATGCTCTTACTTGTAATGAAAAAGTTTTAAACACTTACGCTTTATTTCCTGTACTTGTTTATACACATGAAAATTTTATGTTTGAAAGTTCTACTCAAGATGATAAAAAATTTCTTAAAAAGAAAAATAAAATAAGTAAGTATATTAAAAAAATTCACATTTTTATAAAATATTTTTTACTTAGTTTAAAAAAGGTTAGACCTTATGAAAATATTGATTGTTAGTGACTATTTTAACAAAGGTGGGGTAAGTTATGTTATTTAATCAACTTGTTAAAGAATGGAATAAAAACCACGAGCTTTCTTTGTTATTTTTTGAAAAGACATCTCTAGCTTATGAGATGATATTTGTAGCGATGTTTATGTTAAATTTATCAACACTAAAGCTTTAACTCCTATCCGTTTTTTAAATAAACTTATTAATAAAATCATATATAAATGTGCAATTAAAAAAAATTAAAACACTATAAACTTGATATTATAATTTCTTTTAAAACCAAGCCTAATTTATTTACTCTACTTGCAAATAAAAATATAGGTATCAAGCATATTATTTGCGAGCATGGTTTTCATCTTGGAGAAAAGTCTAAAAAAACCAATCGTTTAAGAAGAAAACTGTATCCTTTGGCTACCTAATTTAAGTGTTTTAACTAGGGAAGATTTTAAATATTATTCTTTTGTAAAAAACAAAATCATCATGCCTAATCCCTTGGGTGTAAAAAAACAAATTCATACAAATGATAAAGAAAACATTATTTATATGCAGGAAGATTAGAAGAAGAAAAGGCTGTGGATGTTTTTATTAAAGCTTTATTTTGTATTCAAAAAGATGTTTTAAATAAATGGAAGATTATCATAGCAGGAGAGGGTTCTTTAAAAAAGAATTTGATGGAGCTTGCTAAAAATTTAAATTTGCACATCGATTTTGTAGGTTATATAGAAGACTTAAGTTTTTACTATGAAAAAGCTAAAATTTTATGCTTATGTTCCAAATAAGAAGGTTTGCCCATAGTTTTAATCGAAGCTGCTTTTTATGAATGCGCTAGAATTAGTAGTGATTATATGGGTGTAAGCGAGTTAATCGATGATAAAAATAATGGACTTTTATTTAAGATGGGTGATTTTAATGATATGGCTTTAAAAATATCGCTTTTAATGCAAGATGAAAACTTAAGACAAGAAATTGTTAAAAATGCCAAAGAAAAAGTTGAATCTTATAAAGTAGAAAGCGTGATGAAAAAATGGGATGAATTGTTTGATATGATTAAAACTACTTAATATATTTCCAAAAAGTATATTGGGCATAAAGCTTTGCTATGATAAAACCTCTTTTGCCTTCTAAAAAACCTAATTTTACAAAATAAAGTTTAAAAAAAGTCCAATAAGGATTTATTAAAGCTTTAAGAAGGTTATTTTTTTTAGGATTTAGACTTGAGTATTTGTTTTGCTTATTTATAAATTGCTCGATATTTTCATAAGCATAATGTAAAAAATGATGTTTTAATTTCCCTATTTTTTCTTGACAGATTATGCTTTCGTGAACTTCTCTTTCATCAAATTTGGCATATTTTTTATGAAATAGTCTTATGTTATAATCAGGATATAGCCCCATTTTTGTTATTGCTTCTCCAAAGAAAAAATTTAATCTTGCTACTTTGTATGCTTTAAATGATGGATTTTTAATTATTTGCAATACTTCCTCTTTTAATTCTTCAGTAAAAACTTCATCACTATCTAAAACAAATATCCAATCATTATTTGCTTTTTCAACTCCAAATTGTTTTTGCTTTCCAAAACCAAGCCAATCTTGATGAAAAATTTTCACGTTTTTAAAAGCTTTTGCTATTATTAAACTATCATCTGTGCTTCCGCTATCTATTAAAATAATTTCATTGGCAAAATTAACACTTTGTAATACTTCTTGAAGATATTTTTGACTATTAAAAGTTAGTATTACGATCGAAATATTCATGGGTATATTCCTTGATTATAACTTGCAAAGCGTCTATGAAAAAAAAAGTATTCCCAAGGTCTTTTTTTAATCATTTCTTCGCAACTTTGTGCTTGATAAAGTGTCAGTTCTTCTAAGCTTGCATTTTGAGAATCTTTTGCTTTAAAAAACTCTATGCAAAATTTACCATCTTCTTTATAGGCATAAACAGGAATGATCAAAGCATTACTTCTTTGTGCGATAAGGCTTGCTCCCATTTGATAATTCACTTCTTTGTTAAAAAATTTTAATCTTATGCTTTCGTTTTCTACGCAGTCTTGATCAGTTAAAATTCCCAAAGCTCGCTCCTTTTTTAAAGCACTTAGCATTTGTCTTATACCGCCTTTTTTGTCGATAAGTTCTATGTCAAATTGGGTACGGCTTTGGCTTAAAATTTCATACATAGTTTCACTTTTTAACTTTTTTCCCACTATGGAAATCGCACCATATTTAGCTGCATAAGCAAGGCTTAAAATTTCCCAGTTTCCATAGTGTGCAGTTGTGAAGATAATAGGACGCTTTAAAGCTAGAGCGTCTATAAGAAAATTTTCATTGATAAAATTTACTTTATTGAGAATTTTTTCTTTGGTGGTGTTTTGATTTTGCAAACAATCAATCCCAAATTGAGCAAAATTTTCATAAATTTTTAAAGACAATTCATCGCGTTCTTTTTGAGTGTATTGAGGAAAACAGATTTGCAAATTTGTATCGATGATTTTGCGGTGTTTTTTGTTAAGATGAAAAGTGATTCTTACCGCAATCAAAGTTAAAAAATGCAAGATGCAATCAGGTATAAAAGTAACAAAAAATTTCAAAATATAATAAAGACTAAGATATATTCTATCGCTATTTTTCATTAAGTAAGCCTTTGGCAAGTTTGAAGATATCTTCTTCTTCTATACGCGTGATGCAAAAATCACTTTTATCGATATGTTTGGCATTTTGGATTTTTTTACCTGCATCAATGATTTTATTGATATGAGTTTGAAAAGCATTGCGGTAGCTTGGTGTTGCACCAAAAATCGTAATAGATGCTTTGTTTAAAGCAAAGGCTAAATGTGTTGGACCGCTATCATTTCCTATGATTAAATTCATCATTTTTGTAAAAGCCATTAGTTCTTCAAGGCTAAATTTTGGTGCTAATTCTATATGTGTTTCATCAATACCGCTAAGATTTAAAACTTCTTTGGCAAATTCGTATTCTTTTACATTTCCCCAAGCGAGCCAAATTTTTGCTTGTTGAAATTCATTGATTAAAAGCTTACAAAGTATAGCAAGTTTGGTTTTAGGATAGATTTTATTTTCTACACTTGAACCCACGTGTATGAGTATGTTTTTTTCGTTTTTATTGAGCTTGAGTTTATTGTTTAAGAGTTGTTTTAAATTTTCATCTACACTAAAAATATCTTGTTTAAAGACTAAATTTTTGACATTAAAATCAGTATTTAACATAAAGGAGGTAAGACTTAAGTATCTTACAAATACATTTTCATTGTAATCTAACTCAAGTTTTTGGTTATAGAAATTATGAGCAAAACTTTCTTTAAGGCTATTTTTATCAAAACCAAAATTATTTCTACTTAAAATTCGACTTACAATAGCAGATTTTATAAGCCCCTGTAGATCTATTACTGCATTATAGTTGTTTTTTCTTGCTTTAAGAAGAATTTTTAGGCTTTTTAAAATTTTTTTGTCTTTTAAGGGCAGGGCATAGAGTTTGTCTATTAAAGGATGATTTTTGAGTATGCCTTCAAATTTTTCATCTACAAACCAATGAATTTTTATATCTTTTTTAAAATTTTTGATAAATTGCAAAACCACGGCACTTTGGATAATATCACCAAGTGCTGATAAACGAACAATTGCTATTTTCATTAAAAGCCTAATATTTTAAAATTTTTGCTATGATTTTAGCGAAATTATTTAAAAAAAGGTTAAAAATGGCAAAAAATGAAGGTTATATTTGTGTTTTTGATTGTGAGAGTGTGCCAGATGTTGAGCTTATCCGTAAAACTTTAGGTTTTGAAGGAAGTGATTTAGAAGTAAGTTTGAAAGCACTTCAGTGGCAAAAAGAACAAAGTGGGAGTGAGTTTTTGCCTTTGCCTTATCATAAAATCATCAGTATTTGTGCGGTTTTAAGCGATAATTTTGGAAAATTTATCAAAGTAAATAAAATTGATGGGCAAAATGAAAAAGAAATGATTGCTAATTTTTTCAATTTTATAGAAAATTATGAGCCAAAATTAGTCAGTTTTAATGGTAAAAATTTTGATATGCCTGTTCTTGTTTTAAGAGCTTTAAAATACAATTTAAAAGCAGCAACTTATTTGGATACTCAAAGTGATAAATGGAATAATTATAAAACAAGATTTTCAGAATTAAAACATTGTGATTTATTAGAATCCTTAGGATCTAATGGGCGTGGAATAAAGCTTGATACACTTTGCTCTATGGTGGGTTTGCCAGGAAAATATGATGTGCATGGCGATGAGGTGATGAAACTTTTTTATGAAAATGAAATTGAAAAAATTCACGAATATTGTGAAAGTGATGTTCTAAATACTTATATGCTTTTTTTAAAATATGAACTTATTAAAGCTAATGTTAGTGAAGAAGATTATGTTGATTTTCTTTTTTATATGAGGGATTTTTTGCGTGAAAAAAAATCAGATCGTTCTTATACAGAAGTTTTTGCAAAAGCTTGTGAAAGTGAAATTTCAAAAGTTCAATCTTAAGTATTTAAGAAAATATATTAAAATTTATTTTTGATATTTTTAAAAAAAGGAATGATGATGAAAATTCTTATTAGCGGTGGCGCAGGTTATATAGGTTCTCATACTTTAAGGCAATTTTTAAAAACAGATCATGAAATTTGTGTTTTAGATAATCTTTCTAAGGGTTCTAAAATTGCAATAGAAGATTTGCAAAAAATAAGAGCTTTTCAATTTTTCGAACAAGATTTAAGTGATTTTCAAGGCGTAAAAGCATTGTTTGAGAGAGAAAAATTTGACGCTATTGTGCATTTTGCAGCAAGCATTGAAGTTTTTGAAAGTATGCAAAACCCTTTAAAATATTATATGAACAACACTGTTAATACGACAAATCTCATCGAAACTTGTTTGCAAACTGGAGTGAATAAATTTATATTTTCTTCAACGGCAGCCACTTATGGCGAACCACAAACTCCTGTTGTGAGCGAAACAAGCCCTTTAGCGCCTATTAATCCTTATGGTCGTAGTAAGCTTATGAGCGAAGAAGTTTTGCGTGATGCAAGTATGGCAAATCCTGAATTTAAGCATTGTATTTTAAGATATTTTAATGTTGCAGGTGCTTGCATGGATTATACTTTAGGACAACGCTATCCAAAAGCGACTTTGCTTATAAAAGTTGCAGCTGAATGTGCCGCAGGAAAACGTGATAAACTTTTCATATTTGGCGATGATTATGATACAAAAGATGGTACTTGCATAAGAGATTTTATCCATGTAGATGATATTTCAAGCGCGCATTTAGCGGCTTTGGATTATTTACAAGAGAATGAAAGCAATGTTTTTAATGTAGGTTATGGACATGGTTTTAGTGTAAAAGAAGTGATTGAAGCGATGAAAAAAGTTAGCGGAGTGGATTTTAAAGTAGAACTTGCCCCACGCCGTGCGGGCGATCCTAGTGTGTTGATTTCTGATGCAAGTAAAATCAGAAATCTTACTTCTTGGCAGCCTAAATATGATGATTTAGAGCTTATTTGTAAATCTGCTTTTGATTGGGAAAAACAGTGTTAAAAAAACTTTTTTTTATTTTAAGCAAGGAAGATAAAAATTTTTTATTTTTCTTGCTTGTTTTTTCAGTATTTGTTTCTTTTATAGAAACTTTTGCAATTTCTTTGGTAATGCCTTTTATCACTTTGGCTAGTGATTTTTCTTATTTTGATCGCAATAAATATTTAATCAGCCTAAAAGAATATCTTAATATCCCTGTTTTTGAAATCATTGTTTATTTTGGAGTGGGGCTTATTGTTTTTTATGTGTTTAGAGCTTTCTTAAATGCGTATTATTTTCATCTTTTGGCAAGATTTTCTAAAGGGCGTTATCACGCGATTGCTTATAAGGTTTTTTCTAAATTTTTAAATATTAATTATGAAAAATTTACTCAAAAAAATCAATCTGAAATTTTAAAGTCCATTACAGGAGAAGTTTATAATCTAAGCACTATGATTTCATCATTTTTACTTTTGATGAGTGAAATTTTTGTAGTGCTTTTGCTTTATGCTTTAATGCTTTTGATTAATTATAAAATCACTTTATTTTTAAGTATTTTTATGGTATTAAATGCCTTTATTTTAGTGAAAATTTTAAGTCCTATCATTAAAAAAGCAGGACTAAAACGTGAAGAAGCGATGAAAAATTTCTTCGAAATTTTAAATACAAATTTAAATAATTTCAAATTTATCAAGCTTAAAACCAAAGAAGATGGAGTATTAAGCCTTTTTAAAGCACAAAGTGAAGCTTTTTCTAAAGCAAATATTACCAATGAAAGCGTAGCTGCGGTGCCTAGAATTTATCTTGAAGGAATAGGTTTTTGCGTACTTGTTTTTATCGTGGTATTTTTGGTTTTGAAAAATGAAAGTGATATTTCAGGTATTTTATCCACGATTTCTATTTTTGTTTTAGCGCTTTATCGCTTAATGCCAAGCGCAAATCGTATTATCACAAGTTATCATGATTTGCTTTATTATCATTCTTCTTTGGATATTATTTATCAAAATTTAAGACAAGAAGAAGAAAATTTGGGCGAGGAAAAATTAAGCTTTAATCAAGAGCTTAAAATTTGCAATCTTAGTTTTGGTTATGAGGGAAAAAAACATTTATTTAAAAATCTTAATTTAAACATTAAAAAAGGCGAAAAAATCGCTTTTATAGGGGAGAGTGGTTGCGGAAAAAGTACCTTAGTAGATCTTATCATAGGACTTTTAAAACCAAAAGAAGGGCAAATTTTAATTGATAAGCAAGAGTTAAATGCAAGTAATGCAAAAAATTATCGCCAAAAAATAGGCTATATCCCACAAAATATCTATCTTTTTAATGACAGCATAGCTAAAAATATCACTTTTGGAGATGCGGTTGATGAAGAAAAACTTAACAGAGTTATCAAACAAGCAAATTTAGAGCATTTTATAAAAAATTTATCTCAGGGAGTGCAAACAAAAGTGGGCGATGGAGGGAGTAATTTAAGCGGGGGACAAAAACAACGCATAGCTATAGCAAGAGCTTTATATCTAGAGCCTGAAATTTTAGTGCTCGATGAAGCAACTTCTGCGCTTGATACTCAAAGTGAAGCAAAAATCATGGATGAAATTTATAAAATTTCTAAAGATAAAACCATGATTATTATCGCACATCGCCTTTCTACGATAACGCAATGTGATAAGGTTTATCGTTTAGAACACGGTAAGCTTAAAGAGGAGAAATGATGAAAATAAGCTTTATTATCGCAACTTTAAATTCAGGAGGCGCTGAGCGTGTTTTGGTAACCTTGGCTAATGCACTTTGTAAAGAGCATGAAGTAAGTATTATTAAATTTCATGCAGGAGAATCTTTTTATAAGCTTGAAAATGAAGTTAAAGTTACAAGTTTAGAACAATTTAGATTTGACACACTTTATCATAAAATCGCAAGTCGTTTTAAGAAATTTTTTGCTTTAAAAAAGGCTTTGAAAGAAAGCAAAGCTGATGTTTTTATTTCTTTTTTGGATACAACTAATATTGCTTGTATTATTGCGAAAATAGGGCTTAAAACTCCACTCATTATAAGTGAGCATAGTAATGAAGCGTATTTAAAACCTAAAACTTGGCGTTTTTTAAGAAGGGTAAGCTATCCTTTTTGTGATGCTTTAAGTGTGCTTGGAAGCAGTGATAAGGTGTATTATGAAAGATTTGTAAAAAGGGTTAAGCTTTTATTAAACCCTTGTCATTTTAGCGATGAAATTCCTTTTGATTCTAGTTTTGAAAAAGAAAATTTGGTTCTTTTTATAGGGCGTTTAGATCACAACAAAAACCCTGCAATGTTTTTAAAAGCTATAGCGCATTTGGATAAAAATTTGCAAGAAAATTATAAATTTATTATAGCAGGAGATGGAGAGTTAAGGCAAGAACTTGAATACAAGGTAAAATCTTTAGGAATAAAAGTTGATTTTTTAGGACGCGTTGAAAATGTCAAGGCTCTTTATGAAAAAGCAAAAGTGCTTTGCCTTTGTTCTTTTGTAGAGGGTTTGCCAACGGTTTTAATTGAAAGTTTGTATTTTGAGGTTTGTAGAATTTCAAGTTCTTATTATAATGGTGCTAAGGATTTAATCAAAGATAATCATGATGGGCTTTTGGTAGGTTGTGATGATGAAATAGCACTTGCTAAAAAACTTGAACTTGTTTTAAATGATGAAAATTTTAGAAAAGAACTTGTAAATAGTGCCAAACAAAGGTGTAAAGACTTTGAAATTTCTCATATCAAAGAAGAATGGCTTAAGCTTATAGC
Organism: Campylobacter sp. US50a; assembly: GCF_004379015.1. Lineage (NCBI taxonomy): Bacteria > Pseudomonadati > Campylobacterota > Epsilonproteobacteria > Campylobacterales > Campylobacteraceae > Campylobacter > Campylobacter sp. US50a. The sequence goes on from NZ_RYYJ01000002.1 coordinate 12,555, forward strand.
CGAGGTTAAAAATGCCTAAACTTTCTGTTATAGTACCAACTTTTAATCGTCAAGCTTTGTTGGAAAAGGCTATTAAAAGCATACAAAATCAAGATTTTAAAGATTTAGAAATTATTATAAGTGATGATAATTCTAGTGATGATACTAAAAGTGTGGTGCAAAATTTACAAAAAGATGATGATCGCATTAAGTATTTTTTAAATCAAAATTACAAACAAGGTCCAAATGGCAATAAAAACAATGGCTTAGATCAAGCAAGTGGCGAGTTTGTAACTTTTTTAGATGATGATGATGAGCTTTTATCTGGGGCTTTAAGTACCTTGATGCAAAAAGCAAATGAGGGTTATGCTCATGTTTTTGGAAATTGTTTGATAGAAAAAGAAGGAAATTTAAGCAAGGAATTTAGCGGCAAGGGCTTGGAAAAAGATAGTGAAATTTCTAAAAAAGATTTTTTAATGGCTAAATTTAGCGGAGAGTTTTTTTCTGTTTTTAAAAAATCTCTACTTGAAAACAAGCGTTTTAATGAAGAATTTTATGGCAATGAAGCCACCCTTTGGGTAAATTTATACAAGGAAAAAAGTTTTTATATCCATAAAGCTTTTAGGATTTATAGGATTTATAGGCAAGATAGCGTGACTTTAGGGGCGAGTAAAAATGCTTATAGGGTGTATTTGGGATATTTAGAGCTTGCTAAAATTTTAGAAAATGAACTTAGAATGAGTAAGGATGAAGATTATAAAAAAACTTGTGCGAGTTATTATAAAATGGCAGCTTATTATGCAAAACTTGCAAAAAATTATAAAGCTCTTTATAAATGTTTGTTTAAAAGCCTGAGTATAAAAATCAACGCTCCTGCTTTGATATTACTTATTTTAAGTATAATTCCAAATAATATGATTGAAAAATTATCAAAAATTCGGGTGGCTTTATGCAAAAATTAGGCATTTTTATTTATTCTTTAGGAAGTGGTGGTGCTGAAAGAGTTGTGGCGACTTTATTGCCTATTTTAAGTTTGAAATTTGAAGTGCATTTGATCTTGATGAATGATAAAATTTCTTATGAAATTCCAGAGTGTCAAATTCATTTTTTAGAATGTTCAAAACCTAGTGAAAATCCTATTTTGAAATTTTTAAAACTACCTTTTTTGGCTTTAAAATACAAAAAACTTTGCAGAAATTTAGGCATTGATACAGAATTTGTTTTTTTAAATCGACCTAATTATATAGCTTTAATGGCAAGAATGTTTGGAAACAAAACTCGCCTTGTGATCAATGAATGCACTACGCCAAGTGTGATGTATATGAAAAATAATTTTAATTCTTTGGCAAATAAATTTTTAATTTCTTTACTTTATCCAAGGGCTGATTTAATCTTGCCTAATTCTAAAGGAAATTTAGAAGATTTAGTGCAAAATTTTAGTATAAATCCAAAAAAATGTGAAATTTTATACAATGCCATCGATTTAGAAAACATAGAGCAAAAAGCTCTTGAAGATATAGCTTTAAAAGATAAATTTATTTTAAGTGTAGGCAGGCTTGATAAAGGTAAAAATCATGCTTTATTAATTCGTGCTTATGCGAGATTGAAAACAGATTTAAAGCTTGTGATTTTAGGTGAAGGTGTGCTTAAAGATGAGCTTTTGGCTTTGATTAAAGAGTTAAATTTAGAAGAAAAGGTTTTGCTTTTAGGATTTGATAATAATCCTTATAAATACATGGCTAAATGTGAATTTTTTGCTTTTGCTTCTGTGTTTGAAGGTTTTTCAAATGTTTTAATTGAAAGCTTAGCTTGTTCTTGTGCGGTAGTTTGCACTGATCATAAAAGTGGTGCAAGAGAGCTTTTTGGAGATGATGAATTTGGACTTTTAGTAGAAGTAGATAATGAAAACTCTATGTTTCAGGGTTTAAAGACTATGCTTGAAGATGATAAATTAAGAAAAGCGTATAAAAATAAGGCTAAAACTAGGGCTAAGGCTTTTGATAAAGTAAAAATTGCACGTGATGCTTTGAAATATTTATTAGGATAAAAGATGTTGAAAAAAGAGTATTTAAAAAACCCTTATTTAGTTTTGTTTGCGATGATTATATTAGCTTATGTTTTTAGTGTATTTTGCAGGTTTTATTGGGTTTGGTGGGCAAGTGAGTTTAATGAGTATTTTTTCAATAATCAATTAATGATCATTTCAAACGATGGCTATGCCTTTGCTGAGGGCGCAAGAGATATGATAGCAGGTTTTCATCAGCCTAATGATTTGAGTTATTATGGATCTTCTTTATCCGCGCTTACTTATTGGCTTTATAAAGTCACACCTTTTTCTTTTGAAAGTATCATTTTATATATGAGTACTTTTTTATCTTCTTTGGTGGTGATTCCTATTATTTTGCTAGCTAATGAATACAAACGTCCTTTAATGGGCTTTGTAGCTGCTCTTTTAGCAAGCATAGCAAACAGTTATTATAATCGCACTATGAGTGGGTATTATGATACGGATATGCTGGTAATTGTTTTACCTATGTTTATTTTATTTTTTATGGTAAGAATGATTTTAAAAAAAGACTTTTTTTCATTGATTGCCTTGCCGTTATTTATAGGAATTTATCTTTGGTGGTATCCTTCAAGTTATACTTTAAATGTAGCTTTAATTGGACTTTTTTTAATTTATACACTTATTTTTCATAGAAAAGAAAAGATTTTTTATATAGCTGTGATTTTGTCTTCTCTTACTCTTTCAAATATAGCATGGTTTTATCAAAGTGCCATTATAGTAATACTTTTTGCTTTATTCGCCTTAGAGCAAAAACGCTTAAATTTTATGATTATAGGAATTTTAGGTAGTGCAACTTTGATATTTTTGATTTTAAGCGGTGGGGTTGATCCCATACTTTATCAGCTTAAATTTTATATTTTTAGAAGTGATGAAAGTGCGAATTTAACACAGGGCTTTATGTATTTTAATGTCAATCAAACCATACAAGAAGTTGAAAATGTAGATCTTAGCGAATTTATGCGAAGAATTAGTGGTAGTGAAATTGTTTTCTTGTTTTCTTTGTTTGGTTTTGTATGGCTTTTGAGAAAACATAAAAGTATGATTATGGCTTTACCTATATTGGTGCTTGGGTTTTTAGCCTTAAAAGGGGGGCTTAGATTTACCATTTATTCTGTACCTGTAATGGCCTTAGGATTTGGTTTTTTATTGAGCGAGTTTAAGGCTATATTGGTTAAAAAATATAGCCAATTAACTTCAAATGTTTGTATTGTTTTTGCAACTATTTTGACTTTAGCTCCAGTATTTATCCATATTTACAACTATAAAGCACCAACAGTTTTTTCTCAAAATGAAGCATCATTATTAAATCAATTAAAGAATATAGCCAATAGAGAAGATTATGTGGTAACTTGGTGGGATTATGGTTATCCTGTGCGTTATTATAGCGATGTGAAAACTTTAGTAGATGGTGGAAAGCATTTAGGTAAGGATAATTTTTTCCCTTCTTTTGCTTTAAGCAAAGATGAACAAGCTGCAGCTAATATGGCAAGACTTAGTGTAGAATATACAGAAAAAAGCTTTTATGCTCCGCAAAATGATATTTTAAAAACAGACATTTTACAAGCCATGATGAAAGATTATAATCAAAGCAATGTGGATTTGTTTCTAGCTTCATTATCAAAACCTGATTTTAAAATCGATACGCCAAAAACTCGTGATATTTATCTTTATATGCCTGCTAGAATGTCTTTGATTTTTTCTACGGTGGCTAGTTTTTCTTTTATTAATTTAGATACAGGGGTTTTGGATAAACCTTTTACCTTTAGCACAGCTTATCCACTTGATGTTAAAAATGGAGAAATTTATCTTAGCAACGGAGTGGTTTTAAGCGATGATTTTAGAAGTTTTAAAATAGGTGATAATGTGGTTTCTGTAAATAGTATCGTAGAGATTAATTCTATTAAACAAGGTGAATACAAAATCACTCCAATTGATGATAAGGCTCAGTTTTATATTTTTTATTTAAAGGATAGTGCTATTCCTTATGCACAATTTATTTTAATGGATAAAACCATGTTTAATAGTGCTTATGTGCAAATGTTTTTTTTAGGAAATTATGATAAGAATTTATTTGACTTGGTGATTAATTCTAGAGATGCTAAGGTTTTTAAACTTAAAATTTAAGGGTTGAAAATGAGAATAGGATTTTTATCACATGCAGGAGCAAGTATTTATCATTTTAGAATGCCTATTATAAAAGCATTAAAAGATAGAAAAGATGAAGTTTTTGTTATAGTGCCACAAGATGAATACACGCAAAAACTTAGAGATCTTGGCTTAAAAGTAATTGTTTATGAGCTTTCAAGAGCTAGCTTAAATCTTTTTGTGGTTTTAAAGAATTTTTTTTATCTTACTAAGGTTTTAAAAAATTTAAATCTTGATCTTATTCAAAGTGCGGCACATAAAAGCAATACCTTTGGAATTTTAGCAGCAAAATGGGCAAAAATTCCTTATCGTTTTGCCTTAGTAGAAGGCTTGGGTTCTTTTTATATAGATCAAGGTTTTAAGGCAAATTTAGTGCGTTTTGTTATTAATAATCTTTATAAATTAAGTTTTAAATTTGCACACCAATTTATTTTTGTCAATGAAAGTAATGCTGAGTTTATGCGGAATTTAGGACTTAAAGAAAATAAAATTTGCGTGATAAAATCTGTAGGGATCAATTTAAAAAAATTTTTTCCTATTTATGTAGAATCGGAAAAAAAAGAGCTTTTTTGGAAAAATTTAAACATAGATAAAAAACCAATTGTGCTTATGATAGCAAGAGCTTTATGGCATAAGGGTATAAAAGAATTTTATGAAAGCGCTACTATACTACAAGACAAAGCAAATTTTGTTTTAGTTGGTGGAAGAGATGAAAATCCTTCTTGTGCGAGTTTGGAGTTTTTAAACTCTGGCGTGGTGCATTATTTGGGTGCTAGAAGTGATATAGTCGAGCTTTTGCAAAATTGTGATATTTTTGTTTTGCCAAGCTATAAAGAAGGCTTTCCTGTAAGTGTTTTGGAGGCAAAAGCTTGTGGTAAGGCTATAGTGGTGAGTGACTGCGAAGGTTGTGTAGAGGCTATTTATAATGCTTATGATGGACTTTGGGCAAAAACAAAAAATACTAAGGATTTAAGCGAAAAAATTTCACTTTTATTAGAAGATGAAAAATTAAGATTAAATTTAGCTAAAAATGCCGCCCAAGATGCTTTACAATACGATGAAAATATTATCGCACAGCGTTATTTAAAACTTTATGATAGGGTAATTAAGAATGTATGAAAAAGTTTTTAAAAGAATTTTTGATTTTATTTTAGCTTTAGTGCTTTTAGTGCTTTTTTCTCCGGTGATTTTAATCACTGCTTTGCTTTTAAAAATCACTCAAGGAAGTGTAATTTTTACCCAAAATCGTCCTGGGCTAGATGAAAAAATTTTTAAAATTTATAAATTTAAAACCATGAGCGATGAAAGAGATGAAAAGGGTGAGCTATTAAGCGATGAATTGCGTTTGAAAGCTTTTGGAAAAATTGTTAGAAGCTTAAGTTTGGATGAGCTTTTGCAACTTTTTAATGTTTTAAAAGGGGATATGAGTTTTGTGGGGCCTAGACCTCTTTTGGTTGAGTATTTATCCCTTTATAATGAAGAGCAAAAATTACGTCATAAAGTGCGTCCAGGTATAACAGGGTGGGCGCAGGTAAATGGTAGAAATGCTATTTCTTGGCAGAAAAAATTCGAACTTGATGTGTATTATGTGAAAAATATTTCTTTTTTGCTTGATTTAAAAATCATATTTTTAACAGCCTTAAAGGTTTTAAAACGAAGCGGGGTAAGCAAAGAAGGCCATGTTACAACAGAGAAATTTAATGGCAAGAACTGAAAAAATTTATATTTATGGTGCTAGTGGTCATGGGCTTGTTTGTGAAGATGTGGCTAAAAATATGGGTTATAAAGAATGTATTTTTTTAGATGATTTTAAAGGAATGAAATTTGAAAGCACCTTACCTAAATATGATTTTTTTATAGCCATAGGAAACAATGAAATTCGAAAAAAGATTTATCAAAAAATTTTAGAAAATGGCTTTAAAATCGTTAATCTTATTCATAAAAGCGCGCTTATAAGTTCTAGTGCAAGTGTGGAAGAAAATGCAGGAATTTTAATCATGCCTTATGTAGTAGTTAATGCTAAAGCCAAAATAGAAAAAGGCGTGATTTTAAATACTTCAAGCGTGATTGAACATGAATGCGTGATAGGGGAATTTTCTCATGTGAGTGTGGGGGCTAAATGTGCGGGCAATGTAAAAATCGGTAAAAATTGTTTTTTAGGGATTAATTCTTGTGTTTTGCCTAATTTAAGCTTAGCAGATGGTAGTATTTTAGGTGGTGGAGCAACTTTGGTTAAAAGTCAAGATGAAAAAGGTGTTTTTATAGGAATACCTGCAAAAAGGATGTAAATTGCATTTTAATAACAATCTTGTTGTTCACTATATAGTAAATCCTTCGCCTTTGGGGTGGATTGTCATTAATTTACTAACCATATGTCTAATATGCTACATATTTCCTTTGAAAAATTCTTTAAAACACAAAAAACTTTTTAGTCTTAAAGCAAATGTAAATTCTAAAAATAGTAGGATTGTAAAATATACAGGTATTGCTGCTTTTTTGGGTGGATTAATAGGAATTTGGTATAATTTTGAAGGTTTTTATCAACTTCTTTTTTTCTTTGAATTAGAAAATGAAAATTTAAAAACACTTTGGAGTTTGCAAGTATCAGTTTCTTCTGTGATAACAGGTATGTTATTATTGTTGATGTACGTTATAAATTTAGCAATAGTTTGTGAAAATGGAATTTATATAGTTAGTAAATTTAATCTTTTTTATATGTATTTTATAAAACGAGAAGATTTGGAAATTGTTAAAATAGAAAAAATGAAATTTTTAAATCAAGTTGAAGTTTGTTTTGTTATCAAAACAAAAAATAAAATACTCCTTAAATGCTTTGAAAGTATTTATAAAAAAGAAGACTTAGAAAAGCTTAAAAATTGGTATGAAAACAAGCTTTGACTATAAAAAGAATTTAAATATTTGAATCTTGGTAATTTTTTTTAGATAAAATATATAAGGATAAAAAATTCTGCTTTATATAAAGGATAAAAAATGAGATTTTTTCTTTCTCCTCCGCATATGGGCGGTAATGAATTAAAATACATAGAAGAAGTTTTCAAAAGCAATTATATAGCACCTTTGGGTGAATTTGTAAATCGCTTTGAACAAAGTGTAAAAGATTATAGTAAAAGCGAAAATGCCTTAGCTTTAAATTCAGCCACAGCGGCTTTGCATTTAGCTTTAAGGGTGGCAGGGGTAAAACAAGATGATATTGTTTTGGCTTCTTCTTTTACTTTTATCGCTTCAGTAGCACCTATTTGTTATCTTAAAGCAAAGCCTGTATTTATAGATTGTGATGAAACTTATAATATTGATGTAGATTTGTTAAAACTCGCCATTAAAGAATGTGAAAAAAAACCAAAAGCATTGATTTTAACTCATCTTTATGGCAATGCTGCAAAAATGGATGAGATTGTTAAAATTTGCAAAGAAAATGACATTGTTTTAATCGAAGATGCTGCCGAAGCTTTAGGAAGTTTTTATAAGAATAAAGCTTTAGGAACTTTTGGAGAATTTGGAGCTTATTCTTATAACGGTAATAAAATCATCACCACTTCAGGTGGAGGTATGCTTATAGGAAAAAATAAAGAAAAGATTGAAAAGGCAAGATTTTACAGCACTCAAGCAAGGGAAAATTGTTTGCATTATGAACATTTAGATTATGGTTATAATTACCGTTTAAGCAATGTTTTAGGAGCTATTGGTGTAGCACAAATGGAGGTTTTAGAACAAAGAGTGCTTAAAAAAAGAGAAATTTATGAGTGGTATAAAGAATTTTTAGAAGAGCATTTTAGCTTTTTAGATGAATTAGAAAATTCAAGAAGCAATCGCTGGTTAAGTACAGCTTTGATTGATTTTGATAAAAATGAACTTAATGCTTGTCAAAAAGATATAAATATCAGTCAAAAAAATATCGCTTTGCATCCAAAAATTTCAAAACTCATAGAAGATTTGAAAAATGAACAAATAGAAACAAGACCATTATGGAAAGCTATGCACACTCAAGAAGTATTTAAAGGAGCTAAGGCTTATCTTAATGGCAATAGTGAGTTATTTTTCCAAAAAGGAATTTGTTTGCCAAGTGGCACGGCGATGAGTAAAGATGATGTTTATGAAATTTCAAAACTGATCTTAAAGAGCATAAAGGCTTAAAATGATTTTTTATAAAAGCAAAAGATTAGCATTTTTTTTAACTTCAGATATTGTTTTAATTTTACTTAGCGTTTATCTGGCTTTTTCTTTGAGATTTAGTGGAGATATTCCGAGTATTTTTTATCATGGTATGATGATTTCTGCTATTATTTTGCTTGTTTTAAAACTTTCATTTTTGTTTGTTTTTAGAATTTATAAAGTAGCTTGGAGATTTTTTTCTCTCAATGAAGCAAGAAAAATTTTTATTGCTTTGCTTTTAGCTGAGTTTTGTTTTTTTCTTATTTTTTATTTTTTTAGTGATTTTTTTAATCCTTTTCCAAGAAGTGCTATTGTGATAGATTTTGTTCTTTCTTATATGTTTATAGGTACTTTAAGAATTAGCAAAAGAATGCTTGTGGATTTTAAACCTTCTAAAATGAAAGAAGAAGAAACTCCTTGTGTTGTAGTAGGGGCAACTTCTAAGGCTTTGCATTTGTTAAAAGGCGCAAAAGAAGGTTCTTTAGGACTTTTTCCTGTGGGTGTAGTTGATGCGAGGAAAGAGCTTATAGGGACTTATTGTGATAAATTTATTGTAGAAGAAAAAGAAAAAATAAAATCTTATGTAGAACAAGGGGTAAAAACTGCCATTATTGCTTTAAGACTTGAACAAGAAGAGCTTAAAAAACTTTTTGAAGAACTTGTAGCTTATGGTATTTGCGATGTAAAAATATTTTCTTTTACAAGAAATGAAGCAAGAGATATCAGTATAGAAGACTTGCTTGCTAGAAAACCAAAAGATTTAGACGATAGTGCTGTGGCGACTTTTTTAAAAGACAAGGTAGTTTTGGTAAGTGGAGCAGGTGGAACTATAGGCAGTGAACTTTGTAAGCAATGTATTAAATTTGGCGCTAAGCATCTTATCATGGTTGATCATAGTGAGTATAATCTTTATAAAATCAATGATGATTTAAATTTATATAAAGAAAAAATTACTCCTATTTTGTTAAGTATTTTAGATAAGCAAAGTTTAGATGAGGTATTAAAAACTTATAAACCTGAGCTTATTTTACATGCAGCCGCTTATAAACATGTGCCTCTTTGCGAACAAAATCCACATTCAGCAGTAATTAATAATATTTTAGGAACTAAAATTTTATGCGATAGTGCTAAAGAAAATAAAGTAGCTAAATTTGTGATGATAAGTACAGATAAAGCAGTGCGACCAACAAATATTATGGGTTGCACTAAGAGAGTTTGCGAGCTTTATACTTTAAGTATGAGTGATGAAAATTTTGAAGTTGCTTGTGTGCGTTTTGGTAATGTTTTAGGTTCTAGTGGTAGTGTGATACCGAAATTTAAAGCACAAATTGCCAATAATGAGCCTTTAACTTTAACACACCCTGATATAGTGCGTTATTTTATGCTTGTGGCTGAGGCAGTGCAACTTGTTTTACAAGCTGGAGCTATTGCAAAAGGGGGAGAACTTTTTGTTTTGGATATGGGTAAGCCTGTAAAAATCATAGATTTAGCTAAAAAAATGCTTTTACTTTCTAATCGTAATGATTTAGAAATTAAAATCACAGGCTTAAGAAAAGGCGAGAAGCTTTATGAAGAGCTTTTGATTGATGAAAATGATGCTAAAACGCAATATGAGAGTATTTTTGTAGCAAAGAATGAAAAGGTTGATCTTGATTGGCTTAATAAAGAGATAGAAAATTTACAAATATGTGAAGATATTTCAGAAGCTTTATTAAAGATTGTGCCTGAATTTAAACACAATAAAGAAGGTGTATAATGTATATAAAAGATATACAAAGATTTGAAGATAATCGCTATCGCGCTAGAGCTTATATGAGTTATATTTTAACAAGAAATTTACCTAATAAACTTCCTGACATTCACCTTGAAACGATTAAAACAGCTTTAGATAAAATAGCTCATGAAGTTGTTGTTTTTGATGCTTTGTATATTTTAGATATTTCAGGCATGCAAATAGAAAATGCAATTTCCTTAAATAAGGCTTATGAAATAGGGCAGGGTGAGGATAGAAGTACTCGTTCTTATTTTTATAGAGCTGTAAAATTAAGACGATGCGTTTTAAGCGATCCTTATCCTTCGGTTTTAAACAACGAACTTTGCGTGACAGCTTCTATGCCAATTTACGATGATAAAAATAACTTGCTTTTTGTTGTTTGTATCGATATCAAGCTTGAAGATATTTTAAGGATTATTCAAGCAGGAAAATTTGAGTTTGTTTTTACTCAATTTAGTCGTTTGGTATATTTTTGTTTCGCACTGGTTTTATTTGTGATTACTTGCTTTTTATTTCAAAAAGGTTTTTTTAGTCTTTTTGATAATCAAGCTATAGGTATAGAACATATGTTTGAAAGTACTATTGCTATAACTTTAGCTTTAGCTATTTTCGATTTGGCAAAAACTTTGATCGAACAAGAAGTATTAGGAAAAACAAAAAAAGAAGAAGGCGGAATTCAAAAAACTATGGTGAGATTTTTAGGTTCTATTATCATTGCTTTGGCTATAGAAGCTTTGATGTTGGTATTTAAACTTGCTATTGGTGATTTTTCTCAGATGATTTATGCGATTTATCTTATCGGTGGAGTGAGCTTGCTTCTTTTAGGTTTAAGTGTATATTTATTTACGGTTAAGTATAAAAATAATAATATTTGAGTAAAATTTTAAATAAAAGATGATATAATGCTATTTTTTAAAATTTTTTAGCTTGATTAATAAGGCTAAAAAGGGTAAAATAAAACTATAAAAACTTTGAAAGGACGAAATTGTGAAATTGTTAGTTGTTGATGACAGTTCTACTATGAGAAGGATTATTAAAAATACCCTAACAAGACTTGGACACGATGATGTTTTAGAAGCCGAGCATGGCGTTGAGGCTTGGGATTTATTAACTAAAAATGAAGATGTAAAAGTTTTAATTACAGATTGGAATATGCCAGAAATGAATGGCTTGGAGTTGGTAAAAAAAGTAAGAGCAGAGAAAAAATATGAAGATATGCCTATTATCATGGTTACAACTGAGGGCGGAAAAGCTGAAGTGATTACTGCTTTAAAAGCTGGCGTAAATAACTATATTGTAAAACCTTTTACTCCACAAGTTTTAAAAGAAAAGCTTGAAGATGTTTTAGGAATAGGAAGTGGAGAAGGTGCAGCTGAGTAAAGGCTGATTTTTAAAATTCTAAATGCAAAAAAAATATTACGAATTGTTCTTTATCGTAGAAGAGCAGTATAAAAATTTATTTCTTGATTTTGCTTTTGATTTAGGTATAGAAGCTATAGAAGAGAAAGATAATGGTGTTTATATTAGATCCCATGAGAGTTTAGAAGAGCTTTCATGGGCACTTGAAATATTTGCTCAAAAACTTACAACTACTTTCAATTTAAACCATAAAATTATTTCTAATTTAAGTCTTGTAGAGAAAGAAAACAAGGACTGGATACAAGAATATAAAAACGGCATAAAACCTATTTTAGTGGATAATGTTTATATCCATACCACTTGGCAAGAAGAAAAAAAGAATTATATAAATATAAAGATTAATCCAGCCTTAGCCTTTGGCTCAGGACATCATGAAAGCACATATTCTTGTGTAAAATTTTTACAAAAATTTTCTAAAAGTAAATTAAGAGCCTTAGATCTTGGTTGCGGTAGTGGAATTTTAGGTATTATCATGGCAAAGTTTGGCTGTAATGTTGAAATTTGTGATACTGATGAGTTGGCTATTGATAGTTCTTTGGAAAATGCAAGATTAAATGATGTCGATTTTCATAAGACTTGGTGTGGATCTATAGATAAAGCAAATGGTTTATATAACCTAATTGTTGCAAATATCATTGCAGATGTGATTTTAATTTTAGAAAAAGATATTAAAAACCATTTAGAAGATAATGCTATACTTATTTTGTCAGGAATTTTAGATAAATATTCAACAAGAATTAAAGAAAAATTTCAAGATTTAGAACTCATTGATGAAATGCAAATCAATGAGTGGTGTAGTTTTGTATATAAAAACAATAAAAAGGATAAGTAATGAATAATAATACCCCAAATAATAAGGGTAATCCGCAGGGTAATAATTTTTTTAACAAAAATCCCATTTTTATTTTTGCGATTTTTGCAATTGTAATGATAATTATTTTTAAGGGATTTTTTGATGGTAATGGTTCTTTTGGTGGGGCATTGAATGGTAATGAAGTAAATAAAAATGTCCCTTATTCTGAGTTAAAAAAGCTTATTGAAAGTGGACAAATCAATCAAGTTAGTATAGGACAAACAACAATCAAAGCAATTTCAAGCTCTCACAATACTGTTTATACAGCAAAAAAAGTTAACGATCCTGAGCTTGTGAGTTTACTAGATAGTAAAAATATCGCTTATGGTGCCTATTCTGAAACAAATTGGTTTACGGACATACTTTTTTCATGGGTTTTGCCAGTATTTATTTTCTTTGGTATTTGGATGTTTTTGGCAAGTCGTATGCAAAAAAATATGGGAAGTTCTATATTGGGTATAGGAAGTTCTAAGAAGCTTGTAAATTCAGAAAAACCTAAAGTAAAATTTAGCGATGTAGCTGGTGTTGAAGAAGCTAAAGAAGAAGTAAAAGAAATTGTAGATTTTTTAAAGTATCCTGAAAGATATATTAAATTGGGAGCGAAAATTCCAAAAGGACTTTTGCTTGTTGGACCTCCAGGTACAGGAAAAACTTTGCTTGCAAAAGCAGTTGCAGGTGAAGCTGATGTGCCGTTTTTTAGTGTTTCAGGTTCGTCTTTTATAGAAATGTTTGTGGGTGTAGGTGCTTCTCGTGTGAGAGATTTGTTTGAAAATGCAAAAAAAGAAGCTCCTGCTATTGTTTTTATTGATGAAATAGATGCTATAGGTAAAAGTCGTGCGGCAAGTGGCATGATGGGTGGAAACGATGAAAGAGAGCAAACTTTAAATCAGCTTTTGGCTGAAATGGATGGCTTTGGGACAGAAAGTTCTCCAGTCATTGTTTTAGCAGCAACAAATCGCCCAGAAGTTTTAGATGCAGCGCTTTTAAGACCAGGAAGGTTTGATAGACAAGTTTTAGTTGATAAACCTGATTTTAAAGGTAGGTGTGATATTTTAAAAGTGCACATGAAAGATGTAAAAATCTCCCCAAAAGTTAAGGTAGAAGACATAGCACGCTTAACCGCAGGGCTTGCAGGAGCTGATCTTGCAAATATTATTAATGAAGCGGCACTTTTAGCGGGTAGGGATTCTAAAAAATATGTAGAACAAAATGATTTAGTTGAAGCTGTTGAAAGAGCTATAGCAGGACTTGAGAAGAAATCACGTCGTATTAATGAAAAAGAAAAGAAAATTGTTACTTATCATGAATGTGGTCATGCTTTAATCGCTGAAACTACCAAAGGTGCAAAACGTGTAAGTAAGGTTTCTGTGATTCCGCGTGGTCTTGCGGCTTTAGGTTATACTTTAAATACTCCTGAGGAAAATAAATTTTTAATGCAAAAACATGAACTTATCGCTGAAGTAGATGTACTTTTGGGTGGTCGTGCAGCTGAAGAAGTGTTTATAGGTGAAATTTCAACGGGTGCAAGTAATGATTTAGAAAGAGCAACCGATATCATAAAAGCTATGATTTCTATGTATGGTATGAGTGAAATTGCAGGACTTATGGTGCTTGAAAAACAAAGAAATACTTTCTTAAGTGGTGGACAAACCATAAAAGATTATTCTGAAAAGATGGCAGAATCTTTAGATGATTATGTAAAGAAAACCTTAGATGAACGCTATAAAGATGTTAAAGATACTTTAAATACTTATAAAGGAGCGATTGAGACTATGGTAGCAGCCCTTTATGAAGAAGAGACTATCGAAGGCGCTAAAGTGCGTGAGATTATTAAAGAGTTTGAGGAACAAAATAGTCTACCAACTCGTTTGCAAGAGCTCGAAGAAGTTAAAATTGAAGTTAAAGTAGAAGAATGAAAGATTTTATTGCAAAAGATGGATATTTAAGTCTTATTATTTTAAGCTTGATTTTTATTTTTGTGTGGATTTTTTATTCTTTTTCCATCCTACTATTAGCATTAATTGTAATTTGTATTTTTCTTTTTAGAGCACCCAAAAGAGAACTTGCTTGTAGTGATGAAAAAGCTATTTTTGCACCTATAGATGGTAGGGTTGCTAAAATAGAAAATATTCATCATAAAGATTTAGGTGAATGTGTTGAAATTACTATTAAAAATGCTCTTTATGATGCTGGGAATTTTAATACACCTTTTGCAATGTCTATAATAGATATTCGTTTACGACACGGGCTTTTTTTGTGCAGTGAGTTAAAATCTGCAAAAATGATGAATGAAAGAGCTTTTATTTTGGCAAAAGTTAAAGAGAATAAAACGATAGCTTTGCGAATTTATGCAGGTTCTTTTGATAGAAAATTAAAGCTCGATAATATTTCTCATGATTTAAAAGCAGGAGATAGAATGGGTTTTTTAATTAATGGCTCTATAAGTTTACTTTTACCAAAAGATACTAGAATTCATATAGGCTTAAATGATGAAATTAAAGCAGGTTCATTGTTAGGCTATTTTGCGTAAGGAAAAATAATGAATAACAGACCGCAATTAATTTATATTTTACCCAATCTTTTTACAGCTGCTTCAGCTTTTTTAGGGGTTATTTCTATTATAGCTTCAATACATGGAAATTATTATACAGCTTTGATTTATATTATTTTATCTTTGATTTGCGATGGGCTTGATGGCCGTGTTGCAAGACTTACAAATTCTACTTCAAAATTTGGAGTAGAATTTGATTCTTTAGCCGATCTAGTAGCTTTTGGAGTTGCTCCAGCGGTTCTTTTTTATATGGCTATAGGTTATGATTTTGGAAAACTTGGATCTTTGATTACGGCTTTTTTTGTGGTTTTTGGAGCCATTCGTTTGGCGAGATTTAATGTTACTACAGGCACTTATGAACCTTCTGTTTTTATAGGTCTTCCTATACCTACTGCAGCAGTTGTGAGTGCTATATGGACTTATGCGTTTATCAGTTATGATTTTTTAAAGCCTTATGGTGTAGTTTTTTTGGTGCTTCAAGCAATTTTAGGGCTTTTAATGGTAAGTAATATACGCTATCCCAGCTTTAAAAAGCTTGATTTTAATCGTTCTAGCGTTTTAAAAGTTTTAATTATGTTAATTATAATATTTTCATTTTTATATCTTTACCCCCTTGAAAGTTTAGTAATTTTAGCAAGCTTGTATGTGCTTTATGGAATTATTCGGGTTTTATATACCATTATTGTTTCAAAATTTAAGATAAGAAATCAAGAGTAAAATTTTTCAATGACTTCGCATTCTTCTTGAGTAAAACCAGCTTTGATTCTTGCCTGAATGTTAAGTTTTTTTCCTGCAAGAGAGAATTGTTTAAATGTTTTGCAAAGTTCGATAAAATCATACTTGTTTTGATTTGAAAATTTCCACCAAGTATCTCCTTTTTTAACGTGTTTTATTTCATCATTAAGTATAATTTCAAGATATTCCATTAAAAGATTTTTAATGGAGTGATTGGAGCTTTCAAGTTTTTGAACAACAAAGGGGTTGGCATCAAGCCCTTTAGCTTCTAAACCTCTATGAACTACTCCCATTCTAAAGCTTAAAGAGTCTTTTGTAGCTTCTAGAGCAGATTCTAAATTATCATGCACTGGAAAATCTCCATATTTGTAACCAAGTTCTTCAAGTACTGAATTTAAAAGTTTGAAATGTTTAATTTCCTCATCTGCTACCTCCAGCCAATCGTAATAAAATTGCAAAGGTAGATTTTTAAAGCGATAACTAGCATCTAAAGCTAGGTTAATTGCATTAAATTCTATATGAGCGACCGAATGAATTATTTTAGCAAGCGCATGAGTTGAATTGACAAATTTAGGTCTTCTTATACGCGTAGGATGAAGTAAGGTAATTTGTTGTGATGTATTTTTTTTGAAAATGCTTTGATTCTCGTGATTAAAAATAAATTTGTGGCTTTTAAAGTCTTCATAAAAATTTTGAAAAGAGTGAAATTTTATATTTGTATTTTTTTCATATAAAATATTTTGAAGCTCTTGAAAAAATTCTTTTTGCATTTAAAACTTTCTTGAAAATTATAAAAATTTATCATTTAAAATTGAAATTTTAATTATATAATATAAAAATTATTTTACAAGGGTAGATCATGAAAGAATTAAATGAAGAAGAAAAAAAAGTAATTTTAAATAAAGGAACAGAAGCTCCTTTTAGTGGGAAATATAATGATTTTTATGAAAAAGGAATTTATCAATGCAAGCAATGTGGAGCTTCGCTTTATAAATCCGAAGATAAATTTAAATCAGGTTGTGGATGGCCTAGCTTTGATGATGAAATAAGAGGAGCTATTAAAAGAATTCCTGATAAAGATGGGATTAGAACCGAGATTGTGTGTGCAAACTGCAATGGACATTTAGGTCATGTTTTTGAAGGAGAGGGGTTTTCTGCTAAAAATGTAAGACATTGTGTAAATTCTATTTCTTTGGAATTTGTAAAAACTAAGGATTGATAATGTTTTCTAGTATGGGTTCTGAGCTTTATTTGATATTTTTTGCTGCAATTACTTTACTTGCCATCTTAAATCCTTTTGGTAATTTAACTCAATTTTTGGCTATGAGTGATGGATTGCCTTTAATGCTTCGGAAAAAACTTTTTAGAACTATTGTCTATACAGCTTTTACTATAGTTTTGGTATTTTTATTATCAGGACCTTTATTTATGAACTATATTTTTAGAGTTTCATTAGATGATTTAAGGGTTTCTGGTGGTTTGGTTCTTATTGTAATGGCTATTAAAAATTTACTTTTTTCAACAAAAATTGTAACTAAGGATTTTAGTTCTTATCAGGATATGGATGATAAGGAAATTTTAAGACAGAGTTTAATACCTATGGCATTTCCTATGCTTGTTGGACCTGGAACTTTAGCTAGTATTGTCGTTATAGCCGAAGATGGTGGGCTTGATGTTGCTCTTGGCGGAGTAATGATAGCTTTTATATTTATGTTTGTACTTTTTCATTTTGCAGCTACTATAGAAAAAATAGTTGGAAAATTGATTTTACATGTTTTTTCTCGCATAGCACAAGTGTTTATTGCTGCTATGGGATTTAAGATGATTATTGTAGGTTTAAAGGATATATTTAACTTATAAATTAATATAATTTTAAGTAAATAATACTATATAAATATGATATAATTTTAAAATAATTTATTATTAAAAAGGTGAGTTTTATGTTTGGTGCTAAGAAAAATAATACTGAAATAATTGAACAACTTGAAAAAAAGTGTAATGGTTTAGGAGATATTTTAAGATCTATTGGGAATACCATGGCGGTAATTGAATTTACCACCGATGGCGTTATTTTAGAGGCAAATCAAAATTTTTTAACAACTATGAAATACTCCCTTTCAGAGATCAAGGGCAAGCATCATAGTATGTTTTGTTTGCCTGAAGTTGTTAATTCTTCAGCATATAGTGATTTTTGGAAAGATTTAAGAGATGGAAAAGCTAGAAGTGGTCTTTTTAGACGTATAGCTAAGGGAGGGATAGATGTTTATTTAGAAGCAAATTATCTTCCAATTAGTGATAATAATGGTCATGTTTATAAAATTATTAAATTTGCCAATGATATAACTCAAAGACATTATGAAATGCTTGATCTTAGAAATACTATTGCTGCTGCTAATCGTTCTATGGCTATTATTGAATTTAAACCTGATGGGACTATTATTACGGCTAATGAAAATTTTTTAAGAACTATGGATTTTAATATTGATGAGATTAAAGGAAAGCATCATAGTATGTTCTGTGATTCTAATTATAGACACTCTAAGGACTATGTTCAATTTTGGGAAGATTTAAGAGAGGGCAAATTTCAATCAGGTAAATATATAAGATACGGAAGAAATAATAAAAAAGTATACCTTGAAGCAAGTTATAATCCGGTTAAAAATGATGATGGGAAAATTTACAAGGTTATTAAATTTGCTACAGATATAAGCGAACAAGTTAAAAAAGATCAAGAAAAACTTCGCCTCATAAGCGAACTTGCAGAAAAAAATGATAATCTTACTCAAGATGGAGATCGTGTAATTGAAAACACTGTTTCAAATGTTCAGAATATTGCTGATATGATGTCTCAAAGTTCAAATCTTGTTTCTTCATTAAATCAACAATCAGATGAAATTAAATCTATTATTCAGACTATTAGTGATATTGCTGATCAGACTAATCTGCTTGCTTTAAATGCTGCTATTGAGGCAGCGCGTGCTGGTGAACATGGTAGAGGTTTTGCTGTTGTTGCTGATGAAGTAAGAAATTTAGCCGAAAGAACAGGGCATTCAGTTAATGAAATTACCACTACGATTAATTCTATTCGTAATGTTACATCACAAGTGGTTGAGAGTATTAAAAGCGGTTTAGAGGATGTTAATCAGAGTGTTGAACTTGCAAAAGAAGCAAGAGAATGTATGGAGAAAATTCGTGAAAGCTCTGCTGAAGTTGCTAAAGCAATGTCATAAGCGTGATTTTCACGCTTATTTTTTAAGTAATTAAATCTTTAAAATTTTTAAAACCACTTTCTTGATTGCATTTTTCTTTTAAAATATTTAAAAATTCTTTCCTAGAAATATTATGAGCACCCATAAATTCTAAATGTTGGTTATAAACTTGACAATCTATGATAAAATCATAAGGTTTTAATAAATCACAAAGTTTAATCATGGCAACTTTAGATGCATTTTTTTTAATGCTTACCATGCTTTCACCAAAGAAAACCTTGCCTAAAATTAAACCATAAATTCCACCTATAAGTTCATTATTTTCATAAAGTTCAAGGCTATGCGCATAGCCTTGGGTAAATAACTTATAATAAGTGGTAATAAATTCATCATCTATCCAGCTTTGAGAGCGTGTATCGCGACATAATGTAATTAATTTTAAAAAATCATAATCAAGTTTAATTTGATAGAGATTAATAAATTTTTTCATATTTTTTTGGATGTGAATTTGATTTGGAATTAAAATGCATCTAGGATCTGGACACCACCAAGTTACAGGTTTACTTGTCCATGGGAATAGACCAAAAGTATAAGCTTTTACAATAAAATCAGCTTCTAAATTTTGACTTAAAAATACAGGAGCATTTTTAGGTGCATTGAGTAATTTAGAATATAAATTCGAGCTTTCCATTTTTACCAAGTTTGATTTTAGCTATACCGCCTTTTTTAAGCTTTCCGAATAAAATTTCATCACTGATTTTTTCTCCTATCTCCTCAGAAATTATGCGTTTTAAAAGCCTTACTCCAAATTCTTTATTATAGGCTTTTTTAGCTAAATAAATTTTAGCTTTATCATCCGCTGATAATTTTATATTATTTAAATTTTTAGAAATTTCATCAAGTTCTTTTTCGATAATTTTAACAAGTATAGCATCGTTTAAATCATTAAAATGTAAAATTTTATCAATGCGATTAATAAATTCTGGAGCAAAAAAGTCTTTGATAGCACGATTACTTTTTTCTTCATTTTTACTTAAAAAACCAAGCTCATTGCTTTCTTTAAGTCCTAGATTGGATGTCATAATAATGATTGTATTTTTAAAATCTACTTTAAGACCGCTATTGTCGGTGAGTTCAGCATTGTCAAAAATCTGTAAAAAGGTATTACTTAAATCAGGATGAGCCTTTTCTATTTCGTCAAAAAGAACAAGACTGAAAGGATTTTTGCGGATAGCATTGCTTAAAAGTCCACCCTCTTCAAAACCTATATATCCAGCTGGAGATCCTATTAGTTTACTTATAGCATGTTTTTCTGCATATTCACTCATATCAAAGCGTTCTAAATTTAAACCTAAAAATTCAGCTAAAGCTTTGCAAAGTTCTGTTTTTCCAACTCCACTTGATCCAGTAAACAAAAACACTCCGCGTGGTGTATTGGAATTTTTAAATCCTGCGAAACTTTGCTTAAGTGATGAAACAAGGCTATCTATAACTTCATCTTGGCCAAAAATTTTTGCTTTTAAATTTGCTTTTAAATTCATTAAAGCTTTATTTTGATCGAATTCAAACATTTTGTGATGGTGGGTCATTTTTGCTAAAACATTTTCTAAATCTTTTAAATTGGCATTTTTTTTAGCTTTTGGATTTAAAGCAAAAGAAGCACCAAGTTCATCGACCAGATCTATAGCACAATCAGGTAAAAATTTATCATTAAAAAATTTTTTACCCCAAATTACAGCATATTGAAGAATTTCATCGTTTAATTTTATATGATGAAATTCTTCATATTTGTTTTTTAATCCTTTCAGAATTTGCAAGCTTTCTTCTTGGCTTGGTTCATCTACATTTATTTTAGCAAAACGGCGACTTAGGGGTTTATTTTTATCAAAAGTATTTTTATATTCCATAAAAGTTGTTGCACCTATGCATTTTAAAGTTCCATTACTTAGAGCCGGTTTTAAAAGATTGGAAAAATCAGTATGAGATTCTCCTGTATTTCCAGCTCCTACTATAGTGTGAATTTCATCAATAAATAAAATAGCATTGGGTATTTTCTCAAGTTCATTTAAAATTTCTTTAATTCTTTTCTCAAAATCTCCACGGTATTTTGTTCCCGCAAGTATACTAGCCATATCAAGACTAAAAATTTTTGCATTTTGTAAGTTTTTAGGCACCTTTTTTTCCGCAATAGCCAATGCTAATCCTTCTACAATGGCCGTTTTACCAACTCCTGCCTCTCCTACTAAAATAGGATTATTTTTTTTGCGACGTGAAAGAATTTGCATCATTCTTTCAAGTTCAAATTTTCTTCCTATTAAAGGATCAATCTTGCCATTTTGAGCTAAAAGTGTTAAATCACTTGTGTGGTTGCTTAAATTTTGTATATTTTCATGATTTTGAAGTTCTTGAATTTTGTTAAGATTTATGTTGTGTTTTTTTAAGAGATAGCTAGAATAACTTCTTGAATCCTGTATGAGCTTTTCTAAAAAATCTATAATTTTAATTTCATTATTTTTATTTTTAAGTGAAAGTAAGATTTCATCTAAAACAACAGATATTGTAGGTTCTATTTCTTGTTTAATAATTTGATTGTTTTGAGAAATGTAATTTTTTAATTCAGTTTCTAGAAGTTTAAGATCTCCATCTGAAAATTCTTCAAATATATCCTTAAAATCAGTGCTTAGTTTTAGTAATGCAAACAGTACATGCTCACAGGTAACAAATTCATGGTGGTTTATTAAGCTTAGATTTTTGGCATTATCAAGATATTTTTGTAAATTTTCTTGGTATTTCATTCTTCTTCTACCTTTGCTTGTAGTGGAAAATTAGCAAGTTTAGCCGCATCTATAACTTTTTTTTGTTTTGAAAGAGCTATTTCTTGAGTGTAAATGCCACAAATTCCAGAACCATTGTGATGAATTTCTAACATTGTTTGACTTGCTTTTTCAAGGTTTTGATGAAAAATATTCATCAAAATTTCTATGACAAAATCCATGGTTGTTACATCATCATTTAAGAGTATAACTTTATACATTTTTGGTTCACTAAGTTTTGTCTGCTCTAGAGTTTGGGTTTTTGGCATTATTTTCCTTTGTAGATTTTATTTAAATCTTCTTGCATGAGTTCTGTTGGAATTTTGCCAAGATAAAAATTTGTTGGAGTATTATTATTCCAGTAATCGCTTATTTTTTGATAAATTCCATTTTTTAAAACAACTTTAAAAGGAAGTTGCTCCATATTTTGATAGTCTATATCTTTTAAAATTTGAGCAATAATACGATCATTAGAACTGCCATTGCTTAGAAAATAGTAAGCACCATAATCATCTGCGAATTTTTTAACTGTTTCATCGCTAACATCTTCAAAATGTGTAAGTCCTATAATGATAAATTTGCTAGAATTATTTTTCCAAAGTTTGCTAAGATCTAAAGCTTCTTCTTTGCATGGGGTGCAAAAAGTGCCAAAAAAATCAAACATTAGAACTTTTCCTTCCTCTCCTTCTACCACAAAACCTTTATCTGTTCTTATTAAAGTTTTGCTTCCACCATTTACACTATTTAATACTATTTTATCTCCTTTGTGATACTCTTCAAACATAAAATCATTTTGAATTTCTTCTTCTTTGGAGCAAGCATTAAGAAAAAATGCTAAACTTATTAAAAATAGGGTTAAAATTTTTTTCATTTAATTTCCTTTATTTATAATTTTTCATAGCAGCTCTAGCTTCTAAATCGGCTTGCTTTTTCTTTAAAGTTTCACGCTTGTCGTGCAAATTTTTCCCTTTAGCTAAAGCAAGAGTGGCTTTTACTTTATTTTTTGTGTTAAAATAAAGATCTAATGCAACGATAGTATATCCTTCTATACTTACTTTACCTAATAATTTATCAATTTGCTTTCTATGCATTAAAAGCTTTCTAGCACCTCTTTCTTCGTGTTTATAGAAAGAATGTGTAGTATGAAGCAATGAAATATGAGAATTAAGTAAAAAAATCTCATTTTTTATAATGCGAACAAAAGAGTCTTTAAGATTTGCTCTTCCTGCTCTTAAAGCTACAACTTCACTTCCCTTAAGGACAATTCCGGCTTCAAAGCGTTCTATGATCCTATAATCAAATAAAGCTTTTTTATTTCTCGCAATAATTTTCATCGATCAACCTTAAAAACACTACTACCGCTACCGCTTAGAAAAAAATCTTCTTGTAAGTAAGACTTCATTTTAGGATATAAAGTTGCACAAGGAGTAAATAAATCATTTAATTCTTTGTTTTTAAAGTTTTGTAACAACTCTTTTGTGCTGAGTTTTTTGTAGATTTGCGCTTGATTATTGTTTTTTTGAAAGTCAAATATTCCTCTATCAAATTCATCATAAACAGCTTTAGTTTGGCAAGATATTTGTGGAAAAGTCCATTTTAAATTAGGTGTGTCATCTTCAAATTCTTTTATAATTTCACCACAGCCACTTACATTAGCAGAGTGAAAGCCACTTAAAAAAAAGGCAATATCACTTCCTAGTTGTATGCTTAAATTTATAAGTTCTTGTAGGTTTAATTTTAAATTTAGGGTTTCATTCATTAGTAGTAAAAAACTCGCACAATCGCTACTTCCACCACCAAGCCCAGCACATACTGGGATATTTTTTGTGAGTTTTAGGCTTTTTTTGCTAAATAATTCTTTTAATTCGTTATTATATCTTTTAGAAAGTAGCAAATAAGCCTTTTGAATAATATTATTTTCGCATTTAAAATTACTAATGATTTCAAATTCTTTTTTAGAGTCTGATTCTTTATCAACAAGCTCAAGCTCATCAAAAAGATCTTTTAAAAGTATAAATCGTGATTCTAAAAGATGATATTTTCTTGAGTCAAAACCGGTAAGTTTTAAAAAAATATTTGCTTTAGCGTAAGCTTTCATTTGATTAGTTTTTTGCTTAAGTCATCAAGTTTAATATCATTCTGAACAACAGAATGCAAATTTTCATCCTTTACTTGTTGAACAAGTTCTTTTCTAAGTATCATAAGAGATTTTGGAGCTTCTATGCCTATTTTGGCATATCCTTTCCCTGTTTGAACGACTTTGATTTCTATACCTTCTCCGATAATTATACTTTCATTTTCTTTTCTTGATAATATTAACATTTTTCAACCTTATTCAGAAGATATTTTACTGTATTTTCTTTAATATTAATTACGCTAAAATATTTTTCTGTTTCAATATAATAATCTCCTTCATCATGAAATTCTAATTCTTCGACAAAAATTTTAGCACCATTTTCGAGTTTACTTAAATTCTTGATAAAATTTGGCTTTAGGTTAATGTATTTTAACACATTTAAGCTTTTCTCATTATTATAAACAAATTTACCTTCTTTAATGCGCTCTAAAGAGCTTAAAGTCGCATTAATACCTAGTTTTCTAGCAAAAAGTTCGCAATAAGATCTTATATAAGCACCTTCACTGACTGTGATTTCAATATTTAAAAAAGGATGATTATAGCTTAAGATCTTGCAATCAAATACTTCCATTTGACAAGGTTTTAAATTTACTTCTATACCTTTTTTTGCAAGTTCATAGGCGCGAGTTCCATTGATTCTTTTGGCGCTAAATTGCGGTGGTGTATAGGAGATAATTCCTTGCATTTGATCAACGATTTGTTGTAAATTTGCAAGATCAAATTCTTTTATATTTTTAATTTCTTTTATATTTTGATCATCAAGACTTAAGGAGTAAACTCCAAGCCATAAAGTAGCTTTATAGGTTTTTGGAGTTTTTTTTAAAAAACGGAAAAGTTTTGTGTATTGTCCAAATGCAACGATTAAAATCCCTTTGGCGAAAGGATCAAGAGTGCCAGAATATCCTGCTTTTTTATTTTTATATTTTTTCTTTAAAGTGCTTAAAAAGGCATTAGAGCTCAAACCCCTTGGTTTAAAGGCTGCAAAGATCTTGTTCATACTGCTTTTTCCACAAAGCTTGCCATGATTACACGCATTATGCCACCAAAATTAATATTAAGCTGTTCCTCTTTTCCTCTTTTATTAACTTCAACAACCCTGCCAATGCCAAAAATTTTATGTTTAACTAGATCTCCTTTGCAAAAACTAGTTTTTTGTATATTTTGATTTTTTGATTTTTCATTGATTAATTTACTTTCTTCTAAGAAGCGACTAGGATTGATATTTGCTCTTGAACCATGATAAAAACGAGAATTTGCAACACTTATTGTGAGAAATTTCTTGGCGCGAGTGATGGCAACATAAGCAAGACGGCGTTCTTCTTCGAGATTTTCTTCGCTATTTAAAGGAAAAAATCCTTCATCAAAGCCTATTATAAAAACATAATCGAATTCCAAACCTTTGCTAGCATGAATACTCATCAAGCAAACACATTCTTCATCTAAATTATCTTGATCACTTAATAAAGAAATTTCACTAAGTAGATCTTCTAAAGAAGCTTCGGGATCTTCTTTGAGTTTTTCTCTTAGATTAGCATAAAACTCATCAAGATTTCTGATTCTTTCATCTCCATCATCTTGCTCTGAAAAATAATCTTTGATTTTAAATAATTCTTCTATATTATCAAAAACCTTTTTTGCATTATCGTAGCTTTTTAGAGTGTGAATATTTTGTATAAAAATATTTGCTTCATTTTGTGCTTTTTTTGTTGTTAAAATTCCTACACCGCCATCGCTTTCACATAAGGCATCAAAAAGTGAAATTTGACGTTTTTTTGCATATTCTTCTAAATTTTTTAGGGCTTTTTCTCCTATGGATCTTTTAGGGCGATTAATAATACGCCTAAATGACAAATCATCGTTTGGATTTAAGATAAGTCTAAGATACGAGATTAAATCTTTTATTTCTAATCTTTCATAAAAACGCATACCGCTAAGCAGTTTATAAGAAATTTTTTCCTTCATAAATGCTTCTTCTATTGCTCTTGATAGTGCATTAACTCGAAATAAAACGGCGATCTCTTTAGCTTCTACTCCAGAATTTAGCAATTTTTTCACTTCTTGAGCGATATATAAACCTTCATCTTTTTCGTTTTCGTTTTTTAATATTTTAATATTTTCCCCAGTATCTTTAGTGCAGATTAAAGTTTTTCCAAGTCGTTGCTCATTGTGAGATATGAGATTATTTGCTGCTTGTAAAATAGTCCCTACTGAACGATAGTTTTGTTCAAGTTTTACAAGTTTAACATTTTTAAAATCGTTTTGAAAATTTAAAATATTTTCAATTTTTGCTCCACGCCAACTATAAATACTTTGATCATCATCACCAACAACTGTGATATTTTCATGCATACAACATAGATTTTTTAGAATTTTATATTGCAAGGTATTAGTATCTTGATACTCATCAACTGTAATGTAATTATAAAGTAAGCTTTGTTCTTTGGCAAAATTTATATCATTTTCCAAAATGAGATTGCTTAGCAATAAAAGATCATCAAAATCTACAAAATTTTGTTTTAATAAGTATTCTTCATAAGCACGGTAATAGTTGGCAAATTTGTATTCATTTTGATATTTTTCAAAATTATGTTCTTTTAGTAAATTTAAATCTTCAAAGACATTGCTTACTCTTTTGCCTTCATTTTTGCAATAAGATATGTATTTGATAATATCATAGACATTATCTTTGTTTTTATCATGGATTAAGTCTTTAATTATTTTTTTTGTATCATCTGTATCGATAACAATAAAACTATTTTTACGCTCCAATCTTTCAAAATGGAGTTTTAAAAATAAAAGTCCAAATTTATGAAAGGTGCAAAGCAAAGGATTGTGATTGCCTTGTAGAAAATTTAATGCTCTATGACGCATAACACTAGCTGCTTTATTTGTAAAAGTAAGAGTAAGAGTGTTATGCGAGGGGATGCCTACTTCACCGATAAGATAAGCAAGACGAGTAGTAATAGTTTTAGTTTTTCCACTACCTGCACCTGCTAGGATAAGCATAGCTCCATCAATGTGGCTTACTGCCTGTTTTTGACTATCATTTAAATCTTCAAATAGATTCATTTTTTGAAAATATCTTTATTTTTTGGATTATTTAAAAATATATTTTTAGATTTTTGTAAATTTTTACTATCTTCGCGTTTATAAAGGCTAAAATTAACAAATAAAATGCTATTTTCTATTTGAATTTGCGTGATAGCTCCTAAATCAACCTTTACAAAACTATCAAAATCATCATTTCCAAAACCTGCGTGAAATTGAATGAAATCTTTATTTAGTTGTATGGATTCAAAGGTGTATCCTCCAAGAGCAAAAAGAGCATAAGGATTTTGTTTAACATCAAGCTCTTTGGGAAGTTCAGGGTTAAAATCTATGAAATTTGTATTTGCAACTATAGAAAATTCTATATTTTCTTCTATAAGATGTGAAATAACTTCATAGCAATGCTTTTGCATGGTATGGATAAAATTTTCATTTTTTAAGATTGTTTCTAGCATGATTGTAACTCCATAAATTCATTGATGAGTTTTTGAATTTCTTTTATGCCTATTTCCCAAAAATCTTCATCTTCTATATCAAATCCAAACATTCCTACTAGTTCTTTTGGACTCACGCTTCCACCCAAAGAAAGCATTTTGATATAGAGTTCTTTAAAATTTTCACATTTTTTTCTTTTGTAAAGTCCATAAAGAGCTAAAACTAAAAGTTGAGCATAAGCATAAGCATAGCAGTAAAAAGGAGAATGGATAAAATGAGGAATATAACTCCACCAAGAAGCATAATTTTTTGTAAGTTTTACGCTGTCTTGAAACATCTTTTGAGATTCTTCCATCCAAATTTTATTGATTTCTTCGGTGCTAAGTTCATTTTCTTGAGCATGTAAGCGTCTTTCAAAACAAGTAAAATTAATTTGTCTATAAAAAGTTGCAAAAATATCTTCGATTTTATTTGCATATAAAGATAGGAGTTCTTCTTTTTTTAACTTATCTTTAATAAAATCAAATACGAGCATTTCAGCAAAAACTGAAGCTGTTTCTGCGGTGGTTAAAGGCGTGTTTTGATTTAAATAGCTTACATTATAAGAAAGTTTTTGATGGATGGTGTGTCCTAATTCATGTGCAAGTGTAAAAAGATCACGCCTTTTATCGGTGTAGTTTAATAAAACAAAAGGATGTGCATCAGAAGTTGCAGAATGTGAAAAAGCACCCCCTTGTTTATTTTCTTGTGGATAAACATCAATCCAGCCTTGATCAAAAGCATTTTTTGCTATATCATAAAATTGAGAAGAAAAAGCTTGAAATGCCTCTAAAACAATATTTTTACTTGTTTTAAAATCAAAACTTGCTTCTTTTCCTATGGGTGCATATCTATCATAGTCTTTAAGCTCATCATAGCCCAAAATTTGTTTTTTTCTTTTGTAAAATTGCGATACTAAGTTAAAATGTTTTTGCGCACTTGCTATCAAGGAATCAACGCTTTTTTGCGAAATTTGATTGCTGATATGTCTTGAAATTTCAGCATTTTCATAACCTCTTAATAAGCTTATATTTTTTCTTTCTGTTTTTATCATATTGATAATAAAACTTAAAAGTCTGCTATTTTTTTGCAAAACTTTACTGAATTTTTTAGCAGCTTTTTTGCGTATCTTTCTATCTTCGTCATACATTTTGCTTAGAATTTCTTCTTCGCTAAGTTTTTTACCTTCAAAAGGGATTTTTAAAGCACTCATACTTTCATCAAAAAGCCTACTAAAAGCATTTGCACCTGTATTTGAAAGATAGAGCATAATGCGTTCTTCGTTTTTGCTAAGATTATAGCGTTTGTTTTGCAATAAATTAGAAAGATAAAAATCATAATCTTTACAAAAAGTTGTAAATTCTTGACTTTTTTCAGGAGCTAACTCACAAAATTCAAGCTCGAAAAAGAGTAAATTTTCTTCTATTTTTTTGCATTCTTCTTCGTATTGTGCGTAAAAAGAACCATTTTGAGTGTTTTTAGCAAAAAGCAAATAAGCATAAGTCATGATTTTGCCAAGGGCTTGATTTAAATTTTCATAATCTTTTAAAGCTTGTAAAAACTCATTAGCATTTAATGTATAAAGTTTATTTTCATAGTTTTTTTTGAAATTTAAACTTTGTTGGATTTGATCTTGTGTAAAATTTTGTAATGCTTCTTTATCGTGGAATAAAGCACTTAAATCCCATTCTAACATTTTTTATCCTTCATTTTCTAATATGAGTTTTTTAAGAACAGCCATTCTAATGGCCACTCCATTTTTAACTTGTTTTAAAACTAAAGTTCTTTCATCGCTCATCATTTCATCGCTTATGTCAATATTGCGATTTACAGGGCCTGGATGTAGTAAAATAAGCTTTTTATCTTTTACTAAGCTTTTTTGAATACAAAAATCATTTGCATAGTCTTTAAGTGAAGCATAAACGGTTTTATTATGTCTTTCTGTTTGTGTTCTAAGACTCATGATAATATCTGAATTTGCTATGATATTCTCATCAAGCTTATAATGTTTTTTAAGATGGGTATTAGGCATAAAATGTGGTGGAGCTACTAGGGTAATATCAAGATTAAATCTGCTTAAAAGTTCTATATTGGACGCTGCAACACGGGAATTTTTGATATCACCTACGATGCAAATTTTCTTACCTTTGACATCACCTTGAAAATGATTATAAATAGTGAATAAATCTAGCAAAGCTTGGGTAGGATGGGCGTGTTTTCCATCTCCTCCATTAACAACTGGACAATGCATATGCTTTGCCAATATCAAAGGAACTCCTGAGTTTGCGTGTCTTATAATAATAGCATTAGGACTCATCGCATCTAAATTAGTAGCAGTATCATAAAGAGTTTCTCCTTTGCTAGAGCTTGATCTTGAAACATCAAGGCGTAAAACCCTAGCACCTAATCTTCTTGCAGCGCTTTCAAAAGATGAAAGGGTGCGTGTAGAGTTTTCAAAAAAAATTGTCGTGATACTTTTTCCTTTAAGAAAAGTTCTAGGTTTTTCATCTAAGAAATCACTTGCTTCTTTAAAAAGCTCCATAATTTCGACTTTATTAAAATCCTTTGTAGTGATGAGATGACGCATGTTTTTACCTTATTTGATATTATAATTTAATTCATTTTTAGAACAAATTGCTGTAAAAAGAACATCTGTAGAACTGTTTAAAGCAGTTTCAACACTATCTTGAATAACCCCTATAATAAAACCTATGGCAACTACCTTCATAGCAATATCATAGTCTATATTAAATAAAGAACAAGCCAAAGGTATAAGCAGTAAAGATCCACCCGCAACTCCGCTAGCCCCGCAAGCTGCAAAGGTGGCAATAATGCTTAATAAAAGGGCTTGCAAAAGACTGATTTCTATACCAACGGTATTGGCTGCAGTAAGACTTAAAATAGCTATAGTAACTGCCGCTCCTGCCATGTTGATAGTAGCTCCTAAAGGTATAGAAATGCCATAAAATTCTTTATCTATGCCAAGTTTGGCGCAAAGTGCCATATTAACAGGGATATTTGCTGCCGAACTTCTTGTGAAAAAAGCAAAAAATGCACTGTGTCTTAAGCAGATAAAAATCAAAGGAAAAGGATTTTTTCTTGTATAAAAAAAAACTATTAAGGCATTGATAACAAAAGTAACAAAAAGCATAGTAGCTACAAGTAAAAATAAAAGTTTTATATAGCTTAGTAAGCCTTGTGCTCCTGTTTGTACTACAGAATTAGCCACAAGTCCAAAAATTCCAAAAGGAGCAAGTTTTACTACAAATTTAACAATTTTCAAAACCCCTTCATTGATATCTATAAAAACTTGTTTTGCTTCGTTAGAGCAGTGTTTTAATGCTATGCCTCCAGCTATTGCCCAGGTTAAAATTCCTAAATAATTCCCACTTGAAAGAGCATTTATAGGATTATCGACAATTTTAAATAAAAGATCTTTAAAAATCTCACTCATGTGGGTTGGAGATGAGTTTGTAGCGGTTTGAATTCCATCTAAAACAAGCTTTACAGGAAAGAAAAAATTAGCAAGAACCGCACAAGCTGAAGCAAGAAAGGTGCCTACTATATATAAAATGATAATATTTTTGATCTTAGCACCACTTTGAGAAAAATCTTTAGTGCAAATTGAAGTTAAAATCAAAACAAAAACAAGCATAGGAGCGATAGCTTTTAAGGCACTTGTAAAAAGTATTCCGAGTAAATTTGCAATTTCAGATATTTCTTTAGAACTAATGCCTATAAGTATTCCTAGTACTATACCTATGCAAATTTGAACTATGAGGTTACCTTTAGCGTAGCTTTGAATGATTTTAGAAAACATAAAAACCTTTTTAAATATTTTTTATATCAGAAGTTGATTTTAACTAACTTTTGCTTAATTTTAGAGAATTTTTAATTTATCAAGCTTTGATAAGTTTATTTGGATACAATTGTGGTTCATTTTAAATGAAAGGACTTTTTATGTATCTATTCACTTCAGAAGTCGTAAGCGCGGGTCATCCAGACAAGTGCGCTGATATAATCGCTGATACGATAGTGGATATACTCTTGAAAAATGACAAAAATTCAAGGGTGGCGAGTGAGGTTTTTGTCGCAGGAAATAAGGTTGTGATAGGAGGCGAAGTTAAGTCAAATCACAAGCTTAGTAAAGCTGATTACGATAATTTAGTTAAAGATGTTTTAAAAAATATTGGTTATAATGGAGCAGGGCATTTTAACAAAGAGCAGTGTTTGCATCCTGATGAAGTTGATGTTATGGTGTTTTTAAATGAACAAAGTCCTGATATCAATCAAGGTGTCGATCAAGAAGATGGCGAAACAGGGGCAGGTGATCAAGGCATTATGTTTGGTTTTGCAAGTTGTGAGGCTGAAGAATACATGCCAGCAGCCATTAGCTATGCAAGAATGCTATGTGATAAAGTTTACGCTTATGCAAAAGCAAATCCACACGAACTTGGCGTGGATATTAAAACTCAAGTAACTATTGATTATGGCACTAAGGCGAATTTTGAAAATTGTAAACCGCAAAGTATTCATACTATAGTAGTTTCTGCGCCTTGTGTTGAAAGTATGAAAATAG
The DNA here is from genome assembly GCF_004379015.1 of Campylobacter sp. US50a. Taxonomy (NCBI): domain Bacteria; kingdom Pseudomonadati; phylum Campylobacterota; class Epsilonproteobacteria; order Campylobacterales; family Campylobacteraceae; genus Campylobacter; species Campylobacter sp. US50a. Next base: position 44,509 of record NZ_RYYJ01000002.1, read on the forward strand.
AAGATTTAAGATCTTTGGTGATGAAACTTATCTTAGATAGTAATTTACCAAAAGAACTTTTTGACCCTAATAAGACTAGAATTTTAATCAATCCAACTGGTAAATATATTAATCATTCTTCTTTACATGATAGTGGTTTAACAGGAAGAAAACTTATAGTAGATAGTTTTGGAGGTTATTCTCCAATAGGCGGTGGCGCACAATCGAGCAAAGATTATACTAAAGTTGATAGAAGTGGACTTTATGCAGGTAGATGGCTAGCTAAAAATATAGTTGCAGCAGGGCTTGCTAAAAAATGTATTGTTCAACTTAGTTATGCTATAGGTGTTGCAAAACCTACTTCGGTAAGTGTGGATTGTATGGGCACAAATACCAGTGTAAATGATGATGTTTTAAGTGATTTTGTTATGCAAAACTTCTCTTTAACGCCAAATTGGATCCGTGATAAATTTCATCTGGATAAACCAAGTAAAGAAACTTTTCTTTATGCGGATGTAGCGGCTCGTGGGCAAGTAGGACAAAAGGACTATCCTTGGGAACAACTTGATGCTCTAGAACAGTTTAAAAAGCTGCTTTAAAAAATTAACAATATTATACAAGCTTAAATAAGGCTTGTATAATTATAAAGAATTAATGAAGTTGTATTAATTTTTGACTTAGAGGGATATTTTTCAATATCCCCCATAAATATAAAAGTTAGGAAGGAAGCTAAATTAATTTAGCTTTGGGGTAAAAACCCCTCTAAGTCAAAATATTATTTGACAGAATTATAATATAAAATAACTTAAATTACTTTAAAATTAAAATTTTAATATTATTTTTTATCATTAAATATTTCTTTGGATAAATTTTTTCCAATCTTTACTTAAAAGCTTTTTAGGGAGTATAACTATATTCTCTTTACCATTTGTAGCATGATAAACACTAACCCCATATTTACTTGCATAAAATTTCATTAAGAGTTGTTGGAGTTTGTATTCGCTGCTATTATTAAACCAAGCATTGTTGCTTAGAGCTATAATAATTTGTGAATTTTGATAGTTTTGTTCTTTGGTAGCTTCATAACAAATTGCATTTGTAATAATTTGATTGTCTAATTTATATTTGCTTTGTATAGGACCTTGGGAAAATTCTTCAATATTTTTAAGAAAATATTTTTTTATTAAGTCTTTAAAAAATGGAATTTCTTCACCAAAGGGAACTAAAAAATGCTTATTTAAAATATAGACATTGCCTTTTTTAAAGATATACGTGCTATTGTAAGTATGCTCTTTTTCAGTATAAAATGCTCCCGTAATAATGGTAATTTTATAAGATAATTCTTTAAGCATAAGTTCATATTTGGTATTTTTTAAATCAAAAGCAAAAGCGGTTTCAGGCAAGATTACAAGTTCTTTTTTTTCATTTATAGCTTGAAATATATCTCGAATTAGGATATCAGAATTTGATTTTAAATTTTCTTGTAAAAATTTTTGATCTTGAGAGATATTAGTATTGATGAGTTTGTAGTTTAAATTAAGAGTTTGAGCTTGTTTTTCATTATATTGAAATCCACTAAAGAATAAAATAAGAACAATTGCTATTTTATAATATCTTGATATATAACCCTCATAGATGAAATATGCTATTAAAAATATGCAAATAATGCCACGATAACTTGGGTCAAAAAAACCATAAACTGTAAAAATTCCCCAATTAAGCCAATCAAATCCTAAAGGATGGATAAAACTTATGCAAAAAATTCCACAAAGTCTTAAAAAATCAAATTTTAATAAATAACATAATCTAAAAAGTAGTCCATAAATAAAACCAATGATAATTGGTACAATTGGTACTAAATAGTTTAGATTAAAATAAATTGAAGATAAACCAATCCACCAAAACCAAAGAATCCCTACAAAAAAACCTATCCAAAAATATTGTTTAGAATTTTTACTTTTTAGGAGTAAAACTAACCCCCAAATAGCTAAAAACGGGCTAATGGTTTGTGTAAAAATATTTTCAAAAAATGATAGATAAATAGAATTTGAAAGTAAAATTGCAATAAAAAAGACTTTTATTATTTTAAAAATGATAGAATTAGTGTTTAATTTTTTTGGAATAAAGGAAAAATATGGCAGAAAATTCAATTTTAACTTCATTGTTACCTCTTGTAGTGTTATTTGCAATTTTTTATTTCTTGGTGATCAGACCGCAACAAAAACAAGCAAAAGCACATAAACAAATGCTTGAGTCTTTGCAAAAGGGAGATAAAATCATCACTAATGGCGGACTTATTTGTGAAGTCGTAAAACCAGAGGAGGATTTTATCAAAGTTAAGCTTAATGAAGACAATGTTACTGCAAAAATTTCAAGAGAATTTATAGCAAAGAAAATTGATGCGTAATTCTAAAATCAATTATCGCTTGATTATTTTTATAGCGGTATTTATTTTTGGAGTAGCTTTTTCACTCCCTTCTTTTTTGCAGTCAGAACGTGGTGCGAAGATTAATTTAGGGCTTGATTTGCAAGGTGGGCTTTATATGCTCTTAGGTGTAGATAATGAAGAAGCTGTAAAATCTAAAATAAAATCAATTGCATCTTCATTGAATTATTCTTTTAATAAAGAAAATATTTTAAATGATGGCTTAAATACCCATGATGATATTTTAGAATTTACTTTGCTTGATAATGCGGATATTGCAAAAGTTGAAAATTTACTTAAAGAAATAAAAGGAATTAATATACAAAGTGAAAATATGCACTATAAAATTTCTTTTACCTCAGAAGAAGTAAAAAATATAGAAAATTTTGCACTTTTGCAAGCAGTTGAAACCATAAGAAATAGGCTTGATCAATTTGGTTTAGCAGAGCCAACAGTTGCTAAACAAGGTGATGATAAGATTTTGGTTGAACTTGCAGGGATTAAAACCAAAGAAGATGAACTAAGAGCAAAAGAACGCATCACAAAAGCAGCACATTTACAACTTATGGAAGTTGATGATTCTAAAATGGGTCAAGCTTCCACAATGAGCGACGCTGAGGCTGCGAGTTATGGACTGATTTTAGTGCCTGATTCTAGAAATCCAAATTTAAAATATACCTTAAAAAGCATACCTATTTTAGATGGATCTATGCTTACTGATGCTAGAGTAGGGATTAGTGATAAGAGTAATTATCCTGTGATTAATTTTACTTTAAATGCCGAGGGTTCTAAAAAATTTGCTGATTATACAGGAGCAAATGTTGGAAAGCGTCTTGCTATTGTACTTGATAATAAAGTGTATTCTGCCCCATCTATCAATGAACGCATAGGTGGAGGTAGTGGGCAAATCAGTGGAGCTTTTACCCAAGAAGAAGCGCGTGATGTGGCGGTAGCTTTAAGAAGTGGAGCTTTGCTTGCGCCTGTAAAATTACTTGAACAAAGAAGTATAGGACCATCTTTAGGTACTGATAGTATTAAAATGAGTATGATAGCCTTAATTGGTGCATCGGTTTTTATTGTAATATTTATGATGATGTATTACGGTGTGGCAGGAATTTTTGCAAATATTGCAATGTTAGTTAATGTTTTGGTAGTAGTGGCTGTTATGGCTATGTTTGGAGCAACTTTAACTTTACCAGGGATGGCAGGACTTGTTTTAACTGTGGGTATGGCAGTAGATGCAAATGTGATTATCAATGAGCGCATACGAGAACTCTTGCGAGATGGAGTAAATATAAGAGCTAGTATAGAGCAAGGTTATAAAAATGCTATGAGTGCGATTATAGATTCAAATATCACTTCTTTAGTTACTTCGGTAGCACTTTATGCTTATGGAACAGGAGCGGTTAAAGGTTTTGCTGTGACTTTGGGAATTGGTATCGTTGTTTCTATGATTACAGCTATTTTAGGAACTCACGGAATGTTTGATTATTTTATGCAACGCATAGAAAAAAGTAATAATACAAGATTTTGGTTTGGTTATAGGAGAAGATAATGCAGTTTTTTAGCGAAAAGAAAATTTATGATTTTATGAGAATGCGTTTTACTGCTATTTCTCTTTCTTTTATTTTGTTTTTTGGTTCTATTTATTTGCTTTGGGATAGGGGTTTGCAATATGGCATTGATTTTAGCGGAGGAACTTTAGTTCAGCTTAAATATGAAAATGCAGCTCCTATAACACAAATTCGAGAAATTTTAGAAAATCAAGGAACTTTTCAAAATTTATCTGTAACCGAATTTGGAAGCAATAAGGAAGTAACCATACGCTTTTTAGGAAGTAATGACAATGTAAGCAATGATATAGGTGAGCATATAAGCACTCTTTTAAAGGATACGGGAAAATTTGAAGTGCGTCGTGCTGATGTGGTAGGTCCAAAAGTAGGTGATGAACTTAGAAATAAAGGACTTATGGCTATAGCTGTATCTTTGATAGCAATTTTAATTTATATAGCGTTGCGTTTTGAGTGGCGTTTTGCTCTTGCGGCTATAATCAGTGAAATTCATGATGTTGTGATTACTTTAGGGGCAATTTCTTTATTTAAAATTGATGTCAATCTAGATACTTTGGCTGCTGTTTTAACTGTGCTTGGGTACTCTTTGAATGATACAATTATTATTTTTGATAGAATCAGAGAAGGCATTAAAACAAGTAAAAAAACCGAACTTGCACCTATTATCAATGAAAGCGTTTCAGCAACTTTATCAAGAACGGTTTTAACTTCAGGGTTAACTTTAGCAACCGTTGTGATACTTTATTTCTTTGGAGGGGAAATGATACAGGGATTTTCTTTGGCTTTAATTGTAGGTATTATAGCAGGAACTTTAAGCTCTATTTTTGTTGCAAGTCCGACATTATTATGGTTTAAATTTAGTGTGCTTGAGTTTAGAAATAAAGAAATTGAAAAAGCAAAAAGAAAACAAGATAAAGAACGCAATCGTGCAATGTATGAAAAAGGAACAGTGTAAGGAGAATTTTTATGGCTTATGAAGCAAGTTTAATAGAAAAAAAATGGCAAAAAATTTGGGATGAAAATGAATATTTTGAGCCAAAAGATGATTTAAATTTGCCTAAAAAATATATTTTATCGATGTTTCCTTATCCTAGCGGGCGCATTCATATGGGGCATGTAAGAAATTATACTATAGGTGATGCTTTGGCAAGATATTATCGCAAGATAGGTTTTAATGTTTTACATCCTATAGGTTTTGATAGTTTTGGTATGCCTGCTGAAAATGCAGCTATTAAACATAAAATTCATCCTAAGTCATGGACTTATGAAAATATAGCTTATATGAAAAAAGAGCTTTTTTCTTTAGGTTTTTCTTTTTCTAAAAAAAGAATGCTTGCTACTTCAGATCCACTTTATACAAAATTTGAGCAAGAATTTTTTATTAAGATGTTTGAAAAAGGTTTGATTTACACTAAAGAAGCAAATGTAAATTGGTGTGAACAAGATCAAACGGTTTTGGCTAATGAGCAAGTTGAAGATGGAAAATGTTGGCGTTGTGGTCATGAAGTGGTGCAGAAAAAAATGCCAGGTTATTATGTAAAAATCACTTCTTATGCTGAGGAACTTTTAAAAGATTTAGAAAAATTAAAAGATAAATGGCCTAATCAAGTTTTAACTATGCAAGAAAATTGGATTGGTAAAAGTGAAGGTTTAGAATTTTCTTTAAATTTAGACGAAGAAAGCAAGCAAAAAGCCAAAGAAAGTTCTTTAGAAGTTTTTACTACAAGAGCAGATACAATTTATGGAGTTTCGTATATCGCTTTAGCTCCAGAACATAAGATCGTTCAAAATTTGCTTTCGCAAAATTTATTAAATCAAGATGTATTAAATAAAATCAAAGCTATTCAAAATCAAAGCCCAAGAGAAAGACAAAGTTCTGAAAAAGAAGGTTATTTTCTAGGAATTTATGCCATTCATCCTTTAAGCGGAGAAAAAATTCCTTTGTGGGTGGCTAATTTTGTCTTGGCTGATTATGGTAGTGGAGCGGTTATGGCTGTTCCAGCTCATGATGAAAGAGATTTTGAATTTGCAACAAAATATAATCTTGCCATCAAACAAGTTATTCAAACTCAAGAAAATTTACCTTATACGCAAAAATCAGGAAAATTAATCCATAGTCAAGAATTTGATAATCTTGATTGTAATGAGGCAAGATTAAAAATTATTTCTCAGTTTGAAGCTAAAAATATAGGAAAAAGGGTTGTAAATTTTAAAATTCGTGATTGGGGTGTTTCACGCCAAAGATATTGGGGTGCGCCTATTCCTATGATTAAATGTCAAATTTGTGGTATAGTGCCTCAAAAACTAGAAAATTTACCTATTACCTTACCTGAAGATGTGCAAATTACAGGTGAGGGTAATCCACTTGATAAACATCCAACTTGGAAAAATTGCATCTGTCCAAAATGTGGCAAAGAGGCTCAAAAAGAAAGTGATACTTTAGATACTTTTTTTGAAAGTTCTTGGTATTTTGCACGTTTTGCAAGTGATGAGAAAACTTGGCAGGAAAAAGCTTTAGATGAAAAAAGTGTGAAGTATTGGATGAGTGTGGATCAATATATAGGCGGTATTGAACATGCAATCTTGCATTTACTTTATGCGAGATTTTTCCAAAAAGCTTTAAGAGACTTGGGTTATTTAATACAAAATGAACCTTTTGATAGACTTTTAACTCAGGGTATGGTGTTAAAAGATGGTGCTAAAATGTCAAAATCAAAAGGCAATGTTGTAGATCCTGATGAGATTATAGAAAGATACGGTGCTGATACCGCAAGACTTTTTATACTTTTTGCTGCGCCTCCGGCTAAAGAGCTTGAATGGAATGATGATGCGGTTGAAGGGGCTTATAGATTTATTTGTAAACTCTATGATAGGGCGCAAAATATTAAAAAAGGTGAGCTTGTAGAATTAAAACACGAAAATTTAAATAAAGAAGAAAAATATGCAAGATTAAAGGTATATGAAGCTTTGAAAAAATCCTTTGAAGTTTATCATCAAAGTTTTGCTTTTAATACTTTAATTGCAGCTTGTATGGAGGCTTTAAATGCTTTAGCGCTTTGTAAAAATGAAGCTTTGGAGCAAGAGGCTTTTTATATTATTTTAAATATCTTAGAGCCTATCATTCCTCATGTTTGTTTTGAGCTTAGCGAGGAGCTTTTTAAATGTAAAAATTTCAAAAAATTAGAACTCAAAGAAGAGGTTTTTGTAAAAGATACTTTAAATTTAGCTGTAAGTATTAATGGTAAAAAAAGGGCTGAATTTGAAATTTCAAGTAGTGCGAGTAAAGAAGAAATTTTAGCTTTTGCAAAAGAAAATACTGCTAAATGGCTTGAAGGTAAGAGTATAGTTAAAGAAATTTATGTGGAAGGAAAGCTAGTTAATCTAGTGATTAAATGAAAAAGATTTTAATTTTTTGCATAGGTTTATTTTTAGGTGCTTGTGGATATGTTCCTACATCAAAAATCGCTAATAATATTTTCGATGAGAAAGTTTATGTTAATGTTGAATTAAGTCAACAAGACCCAAAAAATAGTATCTATGTTGCCGATACTTTAAAAGAAATGGTAATTTCAAAATTAGGGCGTAAACTTGCTTTAAAACACGAGGCAGATGATGTAATTAATGTTAAAATGAATAATTTAGAATTTATTCCTTTAGCTTATGATAAAAATGGCTATGTTATTAGTTATAAAGCTAAATTAAATTTAGATTTTAATGTTGTCTTTAAAGATGGTTCAAGTCAGGCTTTTAGTACAAGCGGAAGTTATAATTTTGAAATTTCTCCAAATAGTATTATTAGTGATTCTGCAAGGTATGAGGCTATTCGAGCAGCTTCAAGCGAGGCATTTGATGAGTTTATTTCCGTAATTGCTATTAAAGGGCAAAAACGTGATTCCAAATACTAATGAAATAGCAAAGCAAACTTTAATTGCATTAAAAGAAAGAAAACTAAAACCAACTCCTGAAAATTATACGGAAATTTTTGAAGAATTATCTTTAAAATATGGTATCACAAGCTCAAATAAAGTTAAACTTGACAAATACAAAACCTTGCTTTTACCGATTTATCAACAAGAATTAAATTCTAAAACTATAAGAAGTTTAGAAGAACTAATTAGTTTTTTAATTTCTGTTTTAAATAGACAAAGCGGAAAACAATTTAGTGAATTTTTTGATTTTTTATATACTATATCTAAAACTTTGCAAATAAGTAAAGATAAAAAGATAAGAGATTTGGCTAAGGTGACTTCGATTAGAATTTCTAAAACTATGGATAGTGAAAGTATTTACTTGCTTACTAAAAAATGGAAAGAGCTTGAAAGAAATTACGATGAAAATGACTTAGAAGAACAAGCTCGTAAATATGGCATTAGCAAATATGATGATTATGATAGCGTGATTAAAAAACTCTTAGTTAAGCTTGAAGAGCGTAGTTATGAGCACTTTAGTGAATTATTATGTCTGGGTTTAAATCCTTCATTGGTGGAAGATTTAAAAATTCAAGGTTTTATACAAAATTTAACGCAAAAACCTTTTGTAATAGGCGAAGAAAATTTTAAGAACGAATTAATGGAATTTATCAATCATCGCATAATGGTCGATAATATGTATGTTCAAAAAAATTTAAATTTTTTTAATGATAATTTAAAAAAAATCTATGAATTGCTTGTCTTACTTAATAAATCAAATGAACAAAACATGGATTTTATCAATACCTTAAAACCAGATGAAAATGGGGAAGTAAAACTTAGTTTTGAGGATTTAAAACTAAAATTTAAACAACTTGGAGAAAAAATTACATCTTTAAATAATCAAATTGAATTCACACAAAGCTTAGAGGAGAGAGAGGCTTGGAGTGTTCTTAAAGAGCTTGATAAAATGGATGAAAATTTTAATAAGTATAAAGTTAATTACTCTTTAGCTTTATTTTCTATAGTAAATTACCGTTTCATTATGGAAAAATATGGTATGGGAAGTTTGAATGAAATTTTTGTTCGATTTAAAAAAATTTTAAAAGATTCTTGTAGCGAATTTGATGAACTGTGGATGATAGATGAAAAGAGTTATTTGATTGTTTCGCCAGGAAAAAGCAAAGATGAAATTACACAGCTTGTAAATACAAATCTTAAAACTATAGAAAATTTTAGATTTATTTATAAGCAAGATATTATAACCCCTAAAATTCACGTGGCTTATCTTGATAAGCAAAGTAAGCCAAGTATTAATATTTTAGATGAGTTAATAAAGCAAATTGCAGCGGTTAATGAACAACATAATGAAAGTTGAGAATTTTTTAGCTCAAAAAAGTATAAATTACGATAAAATTGATCGTTTTTTGATGTTTAGAATGTATGAAAAATATAAGAAATATTTTAAAAATATTCCTATAATTCAACTTATAGGCACAAATGGTAAAGGTAGCACGGGTAGATATTTAACCCAACTTTTAGAAAATTTAAATTATAAAATAGGGCATTATACTAGCCCGCACATTTTCAGTTTTAATGAAAGATTTTATCTTGATGGTAAGATTGCGAATGATGAAGAATTAGAACAAGCTCATATAAGACTTGAAGAAATTTTTAAACAAGACTTGCAAAAATTAAGTTATTTCGAATATGCTACTTTTTTAGCTATGATTTTATTTCAAAAATGCGATTTTATTGTTTTAGAAGCAGGAGTGGGTGGAGAATATGATGCTACTTCTGTTTTTGAAAGAAGAATGAATATTTTTACAAGAATTGGATTTGACCATATTCAAATTTTGGGCAATTCTTTAGAAGATATTGCAAGAACCAAGCTTAAAGTTATGGCGCCTATAGCACTTATAAGTGATGAGCAAGAGCAAAATGTTTTAAATTTAGCAAAAAAAATTGCTTTTTTAAAAAAAGCTAATTTGCAAGTTTCTTCCTTAAATCCTTTTTTGAAAGAAAAATTTGAGATTTATTGTAAAAAGTTTGTTTTACCTTGTTTTTTAAAGCATAATTTAAAGCTTGCATTAAAGGCTTGTGAAATTTTAACTTCGCAAGAAAAAACCTTAGAAGCTTTAAAAAAGTTACAAGAGTTAAATTTACAAGGAAGATGCCAAGAAATTTCTCCAAATTTTTTTGTTGATGTGGGTCATAATCCCATGGCTGCTAAGGCTATGCTTGATAAATTTCAAGGAGAAAAAATAAATCTTATTTATAATACTTATTTGGATAAGGATATTTTTCAAATTTTAAATGTATTAAAGCCTATTATTGATACAATACAAATATATAAATATAAAAGTTCAGAACGAAAGCTGGCTGATGATGAAATTTATAGTATTGCATCAAAGCTAGGCATACAATGTAAAGAATTTGTAAAATTAGAAGAAAATAAAAAAAATCTAGTTTTTGGCTCTTTTATGCTGGTAGAAAATTTTTTAAAGGAGTGGTGTGGTAAAAAATAAATTCACTATTACCATTACAGATATTAACGGTTCAAGACATTTTTATTTAAATCAAATAATCAAAAAAATAGTTTTTTATACTATTGCTTTTATTGTTTTATTTTTAGTTTTTAGTGGTTTTTATATCAAATATCTCGATAGCAAACTTAGTGATATCAGCGAAAAGCGTGAGGAGCTTTTGAAAAAAAGCAAAGAATTGGAATTATCTAATTCGCAAATGCAAAAAAGCATAGAAGAAAAAACTCAGCAGTATGCAGCTATAGAAGATAAAATAGCTTCTTTTGAAGAGGCTTTAGGCTTAGAAGCAGAAAATAATCTTACAATTAGTGCAAGACTTGATAATCTTCAGCTTACCAATGAGCAGCAACTTGAAATTTTGGGACAAATTCCTAATGGATGGCCTATTGAAAACAAAGGCATTACGGGAAATTTTGGCTGGAGAGAGCATCCGCTTTTAAAAAGAAGGGAATTTCATCCTGGCATTGATTTAAGAGCAGAAATTGGTACTCCTATTTATGCACCAGCAAGTGGAGTGGTGGAATTTTCAGGTTATAGTGATAATGGCTATGGCTATAATGTAATTTTATTGCATAATTTTGGTTTTAAAACAGTATTTGCTCATATGATGCGCAAAGAAGTAGTCAAAGCGGGTCAATTTGTTAATAAAGGGCAGTTGATAGGTTATAGTGGCAATACAGGTCTTTCTACGGGACCGCATTTGCACTATGAGGTAAGGTTTATTAATAAAACTTTAGAACCTTTGTATTTTTTAAATTTGCAAAGAAAAAATATGAATGATTTTTTTAATCAAGAAAGGAGAGTTCCATGGCAATCTTTAATAAAGGCGGTATCAGCCCAACATCCAGCTCTAGCTCAGAAACAACAGTAATTTCTTCAGGTGCAAGAATTGAGGGTAAATTTTATTTTGCTTCTATGCTTCATGTTGATGGAGAGTTAAGTGGTATTATTCATTCTGAAAGTATTGTAGTTATCGGAAAAAATGGAAATTTAAAAGGTGAATTACAAGCAGATAAAATTGTAGTAAATGGATATTTTGAAGGGCAGCTTGAGGCTAATAGTTTAGAAATTTTAGCGGGCGGAGTTGTTAATGGCGATATTTCAACGCAAAAAATTTCTATAGAAAATGGCGGTCGCTTTAATGGAACTAGTAAAATTAAAGAAGATACTATCAAACTTATTGAAAATAATAACGAAGAATAATGCAAGCTTCATTTTATGAATACTTACAAAATTCAAAAATTTGTGAACTTTTGCTTTGTAAAGATGAGAAACAAGCAGATTTACTTGCTCAAGTTTCACGATTTAAGGGGTTGAAAACCTTTGTTTTACCTGATTTTAGGGCACAGTTTGGAGATGATTTAAGGGCTTTTTCTAAAGAACTTTTTGATCTTTGTAAGATTTTAAATGCTTATCATAAAGAAGAAGGAAAAAAAATCCTTATTTCTCCTTTAAATACTGTTTTAAAAAAACTTCCTTCAAAAAAACATTTACAAAATTATCATATCGATAAAAAACAAAATTTTAATTTGAAATTTTTTGAAGATGAAATTTCGAGATTAGGATACGAATTTGTAGATATAGTTCAGGATAAAGGCGAAATTTCAATTCGTGCGGATATTATTGATATTTTTTGTATTAATGAAGAAAATCCTATTAGAATTTTACTTTTTGGTGAAGAGATTGAAAGTATAAGATATTTTGATTTGCAAAGTCAAAAGTCTATTCCTAATGAACTAGAACATTTTGAAATTTGTCCTTTTTTAAAATATTTTGACAAAGAAAATTATGAAATTTTTAAGAACAAATTAGAAGATTTTCAAAGCGATACTTTAATACATGATATTAATTCTTTAGGATTTTGGTGCATTGATGATTTTTTTGATTATTTAGAGCTTGATTTTTTAGCTTGTGAAAAGTTTGATATTAATGAATATGAAAAAGATATAAGTTTTGTGAATGCAAAAATTTTACCTCAAGCTAAAAAATTTAAAGAATTGCAAAGTTCTTACAATAAAGATTTTTTTGAATTTCATAAAAATAAAAAAATCACACTTTTAGCTAAAAACGAAGCTTTATTTAAAGCTTTAGAGCTTGAAGATACTCAAAATATCTATTTTGTAAAAAGTGATTTAAGGCTTAATCTTATTAGTCCTGAAGAGCTAATCATTTCTTTAAATCAAAAAGAAAAACAAAAAACAAGAAAAAAAGCTAGTTTGATTATAGATGAGCTTAAAAATGGGGATTATATAGTACACGAAGATTATGGGGTAGGTAAATTTTTAGGTCTTGAGATGATAGTGATAAGCGGAGCAAAAAAAGAGTTTGTTGCTATAGAGTATCAAAATTCTGATAAGCTTTTATTACCAGTGGAAAATCTTTATTTGATTGATAAATATTTGGGCGTGAGTGGATCTATTCCAAGTTTAGACAAACTAGGTAAAACAAGCTTTATTAAACTTAAAGAAAAATTAAAAACTAAACTTTTAGCCATAGCTTCTGAAATTGTTATTATGGCGGCTAAAAGATCTTTAGTGCAAGCAAAAAAAATCACAGTGGATTTAAGTAGACAAGCTGATTTTATAACTAGTGCAGGTTTTAATTATACAAGTGATCAAGATAAAGCCTGTCATGAAATTTTGCAAGATTTTCAAAGTGGAAAAGTCATGGATAGGCTTTTAAGCGGTGATGTGGGTTTTGGAAAAACAGAAGTCGCTATGAATGCTATTTATCCAGTAGTTAAAAGTGGATTTTGCGCATTTTTATTTGCGCCTACAACTTTGCTTTCTCATCAGCATTATAAAACCTTAAAAAAGCGTTTTGATCCTTTTGATATAAAGGTTTTTAAACTTGATCGCTTTACAAGTAGTGCAGAAAAAAAACAAGTTTTACAAAATTTAAAAGAAAATAAAGCTTGTGTAGTTGTAGGAACTCATGCGCTTTTAAGTGTAGAATGTGAAAATTTAGCTCTTGTTATTATTGATGAAGAGCATAAATTTGGAGTGAAGCAAAAAGAAAAGCTTAAGGAAATCACTCAAAATTCACATATTTTATCCATGTCAGCAACCCCTATACCAAGAAGCTTAAATCAAGCTTTAAGTTCTATAAAATCTTATAGTGTTTTGCAAACTCCACCAGAAGATAGAATGGATGTAAGAACTTTTGTCAAAGAAAATGATGACGCACTTTTAAAAGAAGCTATAGCAAGAGAGTTAAGACGTGGTGGGCAAATTTTTTATATTCATAATCATATTGCAAGTATAGAGCAATGCAAAAAACATTTATTAGAACTTTTTTCTACTTTGCGTATTTTGATTTTACATTCTAAAATTGATGCTAAGGTGCAAGAAGAAGAAATGTTGAAATTTGAAAACAAAGGATATGATTTGCTTTTAAGTACCTCTATCGTAGAAAGTGGGATTGATTTACCTAATGCAAATACTATCATAGTAGAAAAAAGCGATCGTTTTGGCATGGCTGATTTGCATCAATTGCGTGGGCGTGTAGGAAGAAGTGATAAGCAAGGTTATTGTTATTTTTTAATCGAAGATAAAAATGCTATCACAAAAGATGCTTTAAAGCGTCTAGTTTCTTTAGAAAGTAATTCTTTTTTAGGCGCAGGTTCTGTTTTGGCTTATCATGATCTTGAAATTCGTGGCGGTGGAAATTTATTAGGCGTAGATCAAAGTGGACATATCGAGCAAATTGGATATAGTTTATATCTTAAAATGTTAGAAGATGAACTTAATGCTTTAAGTAAAAATGAAGTGGATCAAAAAGAAAATAAACTTGATTTAAAACTCAATGTTAATGCCTTTTTAAACAGCGAACTTATCAGCGAAGATCGCTTAAGATTAGAACTTTATAGAAGACTTAGCAAGTGTGAGCAAGTTCATGAGGTTTATGAGATCGAAGGTGAAATTGAAGATCGCTTTGGAAAACTTGATGTTTATACTAAGCAATTTTTATCTTTGATTATCATTAAAATTTTAGCTTTAAATAAATTTAAAAGTATTAGCAATTATGAGCAAAATATTCAATTTACTGCTTTAAATGATGAAAAAGAACTCATCAAAGCAAAAAGCAAAGACGATGATGATATTTTAGAGGCAATTTTAACGCATTTAAGAAAGGCTTAAAATGGATTGGAATAAAACTTACGCAGCAATTTATAGAGCAAGAAAAGACTATTTAAAGCCTATTTTTGAAATCGATCCTATCACTTTAAAAGATTTAGTAGGTATGGAAAGTCAAAAAAAAGCACTTTATGAAAATACTTTAAATTTCATTCAAAATAAAGGAGCAAATCACGCACTTTTATGGGGATCTAAGGGCACTGGAAAATCAAGTTTAATTAAAGCTATATTTAATGAATTTAAAGATCAGGGCTTAAGACTTGTTGAATTAAATAAAGAAGATTTATTTGCCTTAGCAGATATCATCGATGAAATCAGATTAGAAAATTTTAAATTCATACTTTTTTGTGATGATTTTTCTTTTGAGAAGGGAGATGATAGTTATAAATTTTTAAAACCTTTGCTTGAGGGAAGCATAGAAAAAGCCCCAAATAATGTAATTATTTATGCGAGTTCAAATCGCAGGCATTTATTAAGTGAAAGCATTATTGATAATCTTGATACGCAAATTGCACATACAGAACTTCATTTAAGCGATGCTGCTGAAGAAAGATTAAGCTTGAGTGATAGATTTGGTTTGTGGTTAAGTTTTTATCAGGGAAATTTAGAAGAGTATTTAAAGATGATAGATTTTTATTTTAAAGATTATTCTTGTGATAAAGAGCTTTTACACGCTAAAGCTAAAGAATTTGCTACTCTAAGAGCAAGTAGAAGTGGTCGTACTGCAAAGCAATTTTATTTGGCTTTTAAGGAGAATTTTAAATGACTGGAGCACAAATTTTTACCAAGCTTTTAAATTTGGATTTAAATTATCATGATTTTGATTGGCTTGAAAATCAAGGATTGAGTGAATTTGAGCTTTTAATTTCTGTGATTTTAACTCAAAATACAAATTGGAAAAATGTCTTAAAAGCTTTAGAAAATTTAAAAAAAGAAAATATTGCAAGCTTAGAACAAATCAATGCTTTATCCAATTTAGAACTTGCAACTTTAATTAAGCCTAGCGGATTTTATAACACCAAAGCCAAGCGTTTAAAAGGCTTAGTAGAAAGTATCATAAACACTTATGAAAATTTAGAAAATTTTAAAACAAATGTAAGCAGAGAGTGGCTTTTAAATATCAAAGGTTTGGGTTTTGAAAGTGTTGATGGTATTTTAAATTATCTTTGTAAAAGAGAGATTTTGGTTGTAGATAATTATAGTTTGCGTTTGGCTTTTCACTTAGGCTATGAGTTTGAAAATTATGAAGAATTAAGAGAATTTTTTCAAAGTGGTATAGAAAGTGAGCAAGAAAATTTGTGTAAAATTTTAGGGAGAAAATGCGAACTTTACGAACTTTATCAAATTTTTCATGCTTTGATCGTAGCTTTTGCAAAACAGAGTTTTAAAGGACAAAAATTAAGCTCTAAGGGTGAAGAATGGATCAAAATTTTAAAGGAAGATTTATGAAAGCAAAAGGAAGCGAACTTATACCTGTTTTAACTATAGCAGGGAGTGATTGTAGTGGTGGAGCAGGGATACAAGCCGATCTTAAAACCTTTAGTGCGCACAATCTTTTTGGTATGAGTGTGGTTTTAAGTGTGGTAGCTGAAAATACCGCAAGGGTGATTTCTGTACACGATATACCTACTCAAATCGTAGATGAACAAATGCTTGCCGTGTTTGAAGATATAGTGCCAAAGGCAACTAAAATCGGAATGATAGGTTCTTGTGAATTAATGAGCTGTGTAGCTAAAAATTTAAGCGAGTTTAAACCTCAAAATATAGTGATTGATCCTGTAATGTTTGCTAAAAATGGTTATGCTTTAATGCCTCAAGAAAATTGTGATTTTTTCAAACAAACCATAGTAAAATTTGCAGACATTCTTACGCCTAATATTCCTGAAGCAGAGTTTTTATGTGGTTTTAAGATTGCCAATGAAGAGCAGATGATAAAGGCAGCTAAGCATTTATGTAGCTTGGGAGCTAAGGCAGTTTTACTTAAAGGCGGACATAGTGAAGAAAATGCCAATGATGTGCTTTATGATGGAAAAGAAATTTATATTTTAAAAGGCGAACGCATAGAAACTAAAAATACTCATGGTACAGGTTGTACGCTTTCTTCGGCTATTGCTAGTAATTTAGCTAAAGGCAAGGATTTATTTCATGCCGTTAGTGAAGCTAAAGAATATGTAAGAAATGCGATTTATTATTCACTCAATCTTGGAAAAGGTTGTGGTCCTACAAATCATTTTTTCAAGTTTTTAGATGAAAAATAAATTAGATCTTAGTCTTTATCTAGTTGCCTCTCAGGGAAATAAAAGCGAGGAGTGTTTTTTAAATACTTTAGAAAATGCTATAAAAGGCGGAGTGAGTATCATACAACTTCGTGAAAAAGAGCTTAATGCAAGAGAATTTTATAAACTAGGTTTAAAGGTACAAAAACTTTGCAAGGCCTATAAAATACCTTTTTTGATTAACGATAGAGTGGACATAGCTTTAGCCTTAGATGCTGATGGGGTGCATTTAGGGCAGGAAGATTTAGAAGTAAAACTAGCTAGAAAGCTTTTAGGAGATGAAAAAATCATAGGCTTAAGCCTTAAAAAGCTAGAACAACTTGAGTTTATACAGGGAGCAAATTATCTAGGTTGTGGAGCTATTAAGGCAACACCTACTAAAGAAAGTTCGCTTTTAAGTCTTGAGCTTTTAAGTCAAATTTGTGATAAAAGTCCTATAGGGGTTGTAGCTATAGGAGGGATTGATAAAGAAGCACTTGTTGAGTTAAAGGGTATAAATTTAAGCGGTGTGGCTGTGGTTAGGGCGATCATGGATGCTAAAGATGCTTTTTTGGCAGCTAAAGAGCTAAAGTGTAAAATCTATGAAAATTTACCTCTTAAATGAAACTCCTTTTGAAGGGGTGGAAAATCTTATTTTAAATGAGATTGT
The DNA here is from genome assembly GCF_004379015.1 of Campylobacter sp. US50a. Taxonomy (NCBI): domain Bacteria; kingdom Pseudomonadati; phylum Campylobacterota; class Epsilonproteobacteria; order Campylobacterales; family Campylobacteraceae; genus Campylobacter; species Campylobacter sp. US50a. Next base: position 61,999 of record NZ_RYYJ01000002.1, read on the forward strand.
TTTTTATGATTTTAGTGTGGATTTGAGTTTATATGATGCTTTAATCTGCACCTCAAAAAATGCTTTAAAAGCTTTGCAACATGCAAAAATCACTTTAAATTTCAAACTCAATTTATACGCTGTGGGACAAAGTACAGCTCAATACGCTAAAAATTTAGGTTTTAAAAAGATTAAAATTCCATCAAAGGCTTACGGAAAAGATCTTTTTCTTGAATTTAAAGAGGAATTAAAAACGCAAAAATGTTTGTATTTAAGGGCTAAAAATATTGTTTCGACTTTAAATTTGGATCTTAAAAATGCAGGTGTGGATTTAGATGAAATGATTGTTTATGAAAATGTTTTTAAAAAAGGTGATAAAAAACTTACTCATCCTGCTATTTTTATATTTACCTCTCCTTTAAGTGTAGAAAATTTTTTAAAATTTTATAGCTTAAAAGAAGAAGATAAGGTTGTAGTTATAGGACAAAGCACAGCAAAGAAACTTTTAAATTTTAAAAATCTTTATATATGCGAAAATCAAAGTCTTTTAGAGTGTGTTAAGCTTGCTAAGACTTTGGTTTAATTTTTTAAATTCCAAAAATTTTCTTTGGGATAAATAATAATGCTTTTTGTGAGTAAAATTTCATCATTGACATTTTTATCACGATTTAAAGCAATGCTAATGTGGGCTATAATAACACCATCTTTGCTTAAATTTGCATCGGGATTAAAGTTGGAAAATTTAAAATTAACACATTGTGCAATAGGATAAAAGTATTTTATTTTAATCAAAGCTTTTGCGTAATTAAAATATATATTATCTAAACATTCTTTATTTTCTTGCTTTGCTTGATATAAAAAATATTTAGAAAATTGTGTTGCATTATGACTTAAAATTTGAGCTTGAAGGTAGTAATAACTATCTTGGATTATTTTTGGAGTGTAGCTGGATATGTTTAAGGTTAAGCTCATCCATAGACTTATTAGTAATATTAAAAAAATTGTCCAAATTAAAACATAAGCTTTTTTCATAGTAAAATTCTTTTTTCAAGGCAATATGTTGTTTGTCTTTTTAGGCAAATTTTTAATTTATTGTTTTGCAGGTTAAATGAGCTTATGTTTTTAGAAATTAATCCTTGTTGGTTTAATTGTTCATTAAATTTTGGCTTTATTTCATATATAAGTCCTTCATTTTGCAATTTGATAACTAATTGAGCTTGCAAAGGAATAAAACTACCTGTAAAATTTGCAGATATACCATTTTCCAAGATGGATATTTTTTCAATCTTATTAATTTTATAAGCATAGCTAATATGCTCATTGTCGTTATATAAATCTTTTCTGTTTTGGAGTTGTGTTTTAAAATCAGAATGAGGTGAATAAAGTGTATGATTATTTTCTAAAATAAGAGCAGAGTTAATAAGATAAAGTTTATTATCTTTTAGGCTAATTAACTCATCTTTTAAAAGACATTTTAATGTATTTTGTGAAAATGTAATATTAATACAATTTTGTATTAATTTTTCTATTTTAAGCAAGTTTAAATGTGTTTGAGTGATAAGATTGTTTGTATGTAAAGCAGTGAAATTTAAATGATAAAAATCCATTAAAGGTTTTGAAAGTAAGCTAGTTATAAAAGTAAAAAGTATTAGTGATATTATAAGTTCAAAAAGTGTAAAAGCTTTGCTCATTCTTTAAAATAAACGCTATAATTTTGATCTTGAAAGTATAATTTTTGAAATTGAAATATACCATCATTAACAAACTGTTCTTGTAAAACTATAGGTTTTAAGGCTGAAGTTTGAAGTATGATGGTTTTAAAAATGGGCTTTTCATATAATTCTTCTTGAAGTTTATAGAGTCTTTCAAAAATATTTAAATTTTCATAGTTTTTGTAAAGTTGAGTATAGTAATAAAAAATACCAATGAAAATTAAAGATATGATCGTTATAGCACTAATACTTTCTATAAGTATGAAAGCCTTTTTCATTTAGCGCTGCTAGCATTTATGGCTTCAAAAAAACTTCCGCGAATTCCTTTTTGTTCGAGTATTTTTATGCCTTTTATTGTAACTCCGCCAGGAGAGCAAATATTTTCTTTGATAATAGCTGGATGTTCATGTTCTAGTAAAGTACTAGAGCTTTTAAATAAAGAGCGCGTAAGATTGAGACTAAGTTCTTTTGACAAACCTTCATAAACTCCAGCATTAGCAATACTTTCTGCTATAAGTGCTAAAAAAGCAGGAGCGCAGCCGCTAATCGCCATAGCTGCATTCATTTGTATTTCATTATCTAATTTATAAGCCGAGCCAAAAGTTTTTAAAATGTCTAAAATTTCATTTTCAAAATGAGAGTTTTTAAGTATATATGGTGTGGTTGAAGCCTTGTATTTAGCTGCTGTATTAGGCATTATTCTAACATAATTTTGAGCTTTGATGGTTTGTAGTTTTTCAAAATCAACATTGGCTAAAACAGAGATTAAGATACGTGCTTGTCCTTTTAGTATTTGAGCAATATTTTCTAAAGCATAGGGTTTAAATGCTAAAATAACATCTTTACCTTCTATGTTAAAATCTTTGTAAAGTAAGGTTTTAAAGCCTTCTTTGGTGAGGGCTTGAAGTTTTTCTATACTTCTTCCTACTATACAAATTTCATAATCATCTTTTAATCCATAGGCTAAGGCTGTTGCCATAGCTCCATTTGCAAGTATATAGAGCATTATTTTTTAATATAATTAGCAATTTGATCAGCTTGAAAAAAGTCCGGATAATTAACTGTATCTAGTATCACTTGTACCATAGTATTATTATCAAGATTAATGACTACTGGAGCTAGAAAATTCACTGTCGATTCTTCAATGCTTTTTGCTATGGCTACTATATTAAAAATTTTCATATTAGATTCAGGTGTTAAAGAAAGAAGCTCTTGATAATAAGTTGGTATATCAAATTCATAATCAGGTCTAATTAAATAAGGATTAATTAAAACAAAAGAAAAGTCTTTACCATCAAGACTTTTAAGTCTTACAAATACTTCATCGATAGTTGAAAATTCCATATTTTTGGTTTCTTCAAAACCTAAGATAGGGCATTTAACAGCTAGGGTCATGTTTTCTCCTCAAGTTATAATGTTTAATATTTTAACATAAAATAAGCAATAATCATTCCAAAATTTTAAATTATTTAATTAATTTTATTATAATTTTAGAAGAACATAATTATAAAATCGTTAAAATATAGATTTTTGAGAATATAAATCAAGGTGAAGTATGAAAAAAGGTATTTTTTTATTGGTTTTTTTATTGGTTTTTTTTAATGCGTGTAGTACGAAAAATGATGAAGGTTTATACAATCTTAGTGCTAGTGAGTGGTATAAGCAAATTATTAAAGATTTGCAGGACAAGGATTTGGAAAAAGCCGATGATCATTATAATGGTATGGCAAGTGAGCACGTTGCCGATCCTTTATTGGAAACTACTTTAATTATTTTAGCACAAGCTCATATGGATGAAGAGGAATATAAGTTAGCTGAATTTTATTTAGATGAATATAATAAAAAATTTGGAAATTCACGCAATGCTGATTATATTCGCTATCTTAAAATTAAAGCAAAATTTGATGCATTTGCAGTGCCAAATCGTAATCAGGCTTTAATGCTTGAAAGCCAAAAAGAAATAGATACTTTTTTGAAAGATTATCCTTATACAGAATATGAACCTTTGGTTCAGACAATGCTTACAAAATTTAATTTAGCGGTTTTTTATCTTAATAGTACTATAGAAAATCTATACCAGCGCATAGGGCATGATGAAAGTGCACAAATTTATAAACAAAGACTTCAAGAAAGTGAATTTTATCAGCAAAGTATTATCAAACCTGAGCTTCCTTGGTATAGAAGTATATTTGAAAGATTTTAATAAACAAGGAAAATAAATGCAGATTGAAGAGATACAAAATTATCCAGCAAATTTACCAGTATTGGTTGAAGATGAATTATTTTTATATCCTTTTATGATAACTCCTATTTTTATTAACGATTCATCCAATATGAAAGCTTTAGATCTTGCGATTAAAAATGATAGTATGCTTTTTGTTGCACCTTCAAGGTTGGAAAATGGAAGAAATTTTGATGAAATTTATAATTGTGGAGTGATTGGGACTATCATGCGAAAAGTTCCTTTACCTGATGGAAGAGTGAAAATACTTTTTCAAGGATATGCTAAGGGTAAAATTATAGAGCAAGTTTCTAATAAACCTTTGGAAGCCAAGATAGAACTTATAAAAGAAGACTTTTTAGAAGGAACTAAAAAAGAAGCACTTCTTGAAGTTTTAAAAGAGAAGGTAAAAAATTTGGCAAATATTAGTCATTATTTTTCTCCGGATCTTTTAAGAACAATTGAAGAAGGTTTTGATGCATCTAGGATTTGTGATTTGATTTTAAATACTGTGCGTATTAAAAAACAAGTTGCTTATGAGTTTTTTGTTTTAACAGATCTTGAGCAAAAATTAGTAAAATTAATAGATTTAATTGCTCAAGAAATAGAAGCCAATAAAATTCAAAAAGAAATTAAAAACAAAGTACATTCTCGTATTGACAAGGTAAATAAAGAATATTTTTTAAAAGAACAATTAAGACAAATTCAAAAAGAGCTTGGTTCTGATACACAAAAAGAAGATGAGGTTAGAGAATATCAAAAGCGTCTGGAGTTAAAGAAGAAATTTATGCACGAAGACGCTTATAAAGAAATCAAAAAACAAATTGAAAAATTCGAACGCATTCATCAAGATAATTCCGAAGCATCGATGATTCAAACTTACATAGAAACAGCATTAGATATTCCTTTTGAAAAAATTTCTAAGAAAAAACTTGATATTAAAGAAGTTTCAAAACAGCTCAACCATGATCATTATGCATTAAATAAACCAAAAGAACGCATAGAAGAATATTTTGCAGTTAGGGAACTTTTAGAAAAAAGAAAAATAGCAGAAAAAGATGGTGCTAAAGTTATACTTTGTCTTTATGGGCCTCCTGGCGTGGGTAAAACTTCACTGGCAAATTCTGTTTCAAAAGCTTTAAAAAGAGAGCTTATTCGTATAGCCTTAGGTGGACTTGAAGATGTTAATGAGCTGCGTGGTCATCGTAGAACTTATATAGGCGCTATGCCTGGACGTATTACCCAAGGACTTATAGAGGCAAAACAAATTAATCCTGTAATTGTATTGGATGAAATTGATAAATTAAATCGCAGTTTTAGAGGAGATCCAAGTGCGGTGCTTTTAGAAATTTTAGATCCAGAGCAAAATTCTAAATTTAGGGATTATTATTTAAATTTTAATATTGATTTAAGTAAAGTCATTTTTATAGCAACGGCAAATGATATTAGCAATATTCCTGCACCTTTAAGAGATAGAATGGAATTTATAGAACTTAGCTCTTATACTCCAAGTGAAAAATTTCATATAATGAAAAAATATTTAATTCCAGATGAGCTTAAAAAACATGGCTTAAAATCCAATGAATTATCTATTGATGATGAAACTATAGAGTTAATCATTAGTGATTATACTCGTGAATCAGGAGTTAGAAATTTGCGTCGCAAAGTGGCAGAGTTGTGTCGTAAGAGTGCTAAAAAACTACTTTTAGAAAATATTAAAAAAGTCATTATTAATACAAAAAATTTGAATGAATTTTTAGATAAAAAAGTTTTTGAAATAGAAAAAAATAATGGAGAAAATCAAGTAGGTCAGGTTAATGGTTTGGCTTGGACAAGTGTAGGTGGAGATGTTTTAAAAGTAGAGGCTGTAAAAATTAAAGGTAAAGGAGAATTAACGCTCACGGGAAGTTTGGGTGATGTAATGAAAGAATCAGCTAGAATTGCTTTTAGCATGATAAAAGTTTTAATCGATGAAGGAAAAATAAAAATACCTAAAAAAATAATTATCGATCCTAAAGTTAATGTTTATGATAGTTATAATATTCATATACATGTGCCAGATGGAGCTACTCCAAAAGATGGCCCAAGTGCAGGCATTACGATAAGCACAGCTATTGCTTCTATTTTTAGTGATAGAAAGGTTAAAGCAGATATTGCAATGACAGGTGAAATAGATTTAAAAGGAAAAGTTTTACCAATAGGTGGATTAAAAGAAAAATTAATTGCGGCTTATAAAGCAGATATAAAAATAGCTTTAATCCCAAGAAAAAATTACGAAAGGGATTTAAAAGATATTCCTAGTGAGGTTAGGGACAATATGGAAATCATTGCTGTTGATACTTTTAGTGATGTTTTAGAATATACTTTGGTTTAATTTTATTTTGAGAATAAATGTATATAAAAGCAAACTTTTTACAAGTTTGCTTTTAAAAGATTATAGTCCTTCAAAAGGATTATTGATTACTTCTTTTCTATCCACTATATAAGGGATAAGAGCTACATGTCTTGCACGTTTGATTGCAACTTCTACCATTTCTTGGTATTTTTTGCTTGTACCTGTTAAACGGCGTGGCATGATTTTAAATCTTTCAGATAAAGCATGTTTTAACATTGCTGTATCTTTATAATCAATAAATTCAACTTTTGCTTCAGTGTATTTGCAATATTTGCGAGAGTATTTTCTTTTTTCTGCCATAGTTTATCCTTTAAAATGGTAAATTAGTATCATCGCTATCATAAGCATCGATATCAATTTCTTTTAATTTTTCTTCGTGTTGTGGGTTTTGGTTTCTTTGTGGAGCAGGGTTTGCTTTTGCTTTATTAAAATTTTGATTTTCACTCATATAAGGATCATAGCTTTGATTTTCATAGTTTCCACTATAATTGTTGTTTGAAAAGCTATTATTGCCAATTCCACCTTGTTGTGGAGCATTGGAATTGCCGCCAAGCATTTCCATATTTTCAACTTGAATGCTATGTTTAGAGCGATTTTGCCCATTTTGATCACTCCATTGTTCAAATCTCAAACGTCCTTCTATGAGTACTTTTGAACCTTTTGTAAGGTATTGGTTTGCAACTTCTGCGGTGCGACCATAAAAGCTTATATCAATAAAGCAAGTTTCCTCTCTTTTTTCTCCATTTGTGGTAAATCTTCTTGTTACTGCGATAGCAGAAGCCCCAATAGCACTACCGCTTTGTGCATAACGCATTTCTATATCACGTGTAAGATTTCCAACCAAAACAACTTTGTTAAACATCTTTTTCCTTATTGAATTTCAGGAGCATCTAAAGGTTTGATTTCTTTTTTAGATTGCTTAATCCCGTGGCTTAGTTTTTCCCAAGCTGCAATTTCTTTTTTGTTTTCATATTTTACGATTAAAAATCTTATTACTTCTTCAGTGATTCTTAACACCCTTTCAAGCTCAGCGATCAAGTTTGTAGGAGCTTTGAAATAAATCACAAAATAAGTTCCTCTTTCGTATTTTTTGATTTTATACGCTAATTTTCTAGTGCCCATTGGAACAACAGTTTCAATTTCTGCACCATTTTTGGTTAGGACTTCTTTAACGAATTCCAACTTCGCATTCACTTCCTCTTCGGTAAGTGTTGGTTTTAAGATAAATAAAACCTCATAATGTTTCATCTTTTCTCCTTATGGATATTAAAGCCCATTTTCATGAGCAAGGATTTTGCATAAAGCAAGACTAAATTATATCAAAATATACTTAATTTATACTTCAATAAGTGTTGTAACTTTTTGTAATTACTGTTTATAATTTAAAGGTGAAATTTTAACCTTTTATCTTAATCCGTGATATAATTAATTTAAGTTGCGAATTGTTAAAAAAGGAGGGTGGATATGAATAGTACGAAACCTATTCGTTGGTTTACTTTTATCGTTTTAGTTATTGGCGGAGGAACTGTTTTTAAACTTTCCTCTTTAAAAGATGCCTTTTATGTGCCTATGCAAGAATTTATGAATCTTAGCAATACACAAATTGGACTCGCGCTCTCAGTTTATGGCATAGTGCAAACGGTAGGAAATTTTGCATCTATTTATATAGCAGATAGATTTTCTAAAAAAATACTCATTCCTTTTTCATTGGTTTGTGTGGGTTTGGTTGGAATTTATATTTCTACTTTTCCTTCTTTTTATGGAATTTTAATAGCTTGGGGTTTGCTTTCTTTATTTGGAGAAGTTGTGTATTGGCCTGTTTTGCTTAAAGCCATTCGCTTGCTTGGAGATTCTACTCAACAAGGAAGACTTTTTGGATTTTTAGAAGCAGGACGTGGTGTTATAGATACTATAGTTGCTTTTAGTGCTTTGGGAATTTTTTTACTTTTAGGATCTGGCGCAGGTGGACTTAAGGCTGCTATATTATTTTATAGCGCTTGTGTGATTATAGCAGGTATTTTGGCATATTTTCTACTTGAAGATGACAAAATTAATACCCAAGATGAGCAAGGAAATGAAATCAGTAAAAACAAAGTCGCTTGGAATGGAGTTATCAAAGCGATTAAAACTCCTGAAATTTGGGTGGTATCTTTGACCATTTTTACTATTTATTCTGTGTATTGTGGTTTGACTTATTTTATTCCATTTTTAAAAGATATTTATGGTATGCCTGTGGCTTTGGTCGGTGCTTATGGTATTATCAATCAATACACTTTAAAATTAGTAGGTGGGCCAATTGGGGGATATTTAGCAGATAAAACCTTTAAATCTTCAACAAGATATTTGCGTTTTGCTTTGATTTTAGGAGCCTTGGCCATATTAATTTTTGTTTTTATGCCTCATGAGAAATTAAATATTTATTTTGGTATGAGTTTAACCTTAGGTTTTGCCGCTCTTGTTTTTACTATGCGTGCGACATTTTTTGCACCTGTGGATGAGATAGAAGTACCTAGAGAAATTAGCGGAGCTGCTATGAGTATAGCTTGTATTTTTGGTTATTCTCCACAACTTTTTTGTTTTGCGCTTTATGGTTTTATGATCGATCATTTTAAAGGTTTATTAGGCTATCAAATTGTTTTTGCGTTAATGGGGATTTTTGCTATTTGTGGTGTGATTGTAACTACGATTTTACTTAAGATGATAGCTAGAAAAAAAGCATTAAAAGGAGTGGTATCATGAAAATAGGTTTAGAAACTGAAAGCATGCATTTATGGTTTCAAAATGGCAGGATGGATATATTTTCTTATATCGATTTTGCTAAAAATTTGGGCTGTGAGGGTGTGATTATAAATATCATTAAAGATTTTGGTTTGGATGAAGAATGGGGATGCTTAGGAAGCGATGACGAAAATCATCTTAAAAAAATTAAAGCTAAATTGGATGAATACAATATGTATTGTGAGATCGACTCTAAGGGTTTTAATAAAGATAAATTTGAAAAAATTGCTAAAGTAGCTTCTATTTTAGGCGCTAAAATTATACGCTCTTATGTGCCCTTAACCGATAAAAATAAAAAGGTTAAACATGCTAGCGATGGGGCTTATGATGATTCTAAAATTACTGCTAGATTCGATAAAGAAGATTTTTTAGCTACAAAGGATGAAATAAAAGCTTTGATACCGATTTTGGAAAAATATGATTTAAAACTTGCTATAGAAAATCATGAGTATCAAACTTCAGAGGATTTGCTTGATTTGTTGAAATTGATCAATCATCCTAAAATAGGATTTTTATATGATTTTGGAAATTCCATGATGGCCTATGAAGATCCTATAAAAGCTTGCAAAGACATGGCTAAATATACTTTTAGCACGCATTGTAAAGATCATATAGTTTTCATTGAAGAGGGTGTAGAATATGTTTGTGGCGTTCCTTTAGGAGAAGGAAATTTAGACATTAAAACTTGTGTAGAAATTCTTAAAAAAGAAGGACTTGACCGTATTAATGTAGAGCAATGTTATCCTTATTGTGCGACTTTTAAAAGAGAAAAAGGAACAGGCGGGGTTAAAGAATTAGGTAAAGGGGCTTTTAAGATAGAAAAAGCTTTATTTGAAGATTTAAAAGCTATGCAGTATTATTATCCCCAAGAAGTATCTCAAGAATGCTTAGAGAGGCTTTTAAAACTTCAAAAAAAAGGTTGCGAGAAAAGTGTAGAATATTTAAAAAGTATTATTTAGATAAAATTTGGAATAAATTTTGTTTAATATTTTCAAGCATAGCAAAACGTTTTTTATACATGGAGCGTTTTTGCGAAGGGATTTCTTCTAGGTTTTTTTGCGAGTGGTGGAGCTTGTAGTATTTGTGTTTATCGATTTTTATTAATTCTCCACCATTTTCTAGCCAAATTTTTTGATAATCTACAAAATAGCCCTTTTCTTTTCCTTTTTGAGAACGGATTTGATTTTTTTCATGTACACCTAAAGTAGCTTGAAGTTTTAAAATTTCACAAAGCATCTTAGAGCATTCTATAAGTAAAGCAACAGGGCGCAAACCGTGACATTTTTTAGTTAAAATTTTATTAATTTCTAAAATATTGAAATCTTTGTATTTATATCCTTGTATGCAAGAAAGTAGAAGATTATTTTCTAAAGTAAAGCAAAAATTACATTGTGAAATAGTGTATTTTTTAAATTTTAAAGAAAAAGCCCAAAAACCTTCTTCGTAAACATTATGGTTATATCCTAAAAAAAGCTCAAAATCTTTATCAAAAGAAAAAATCATTTGTTCTTCGGGAAGAAATTTAAAACAAGTAAGTCCCTTATCAACATCATAAATAAGTGTTTTAACGCGTTCATTTGCTTTAAAACTTTTATCGCAAAATCTTCTTGTAGCATTGTAGCAAGCATAGGGTCTTTGAGAGAAAAAGTCTTTTAAATGTTTATTTTTTTCTTCATTAAGCGTTTTTTCCAGAAGTCTTACTTGAGGAAAATATAGAATTTTTCTTGCTTGAAAACGCAAATAGCGCCAAAAGATGATACTTTTTCTTCTATCAGTAAAATTTGGAATAGGGTAGGAAAATTTTTTATTCACCTGCAATCCTTGATATATCATTATAAGTTGCAAAGAGCATCAAGCTTAAAAGTATTGCCATGCCTGCATAACTTAGATATTCAAAAGCACGCTGCGGAACCTTGCGTCTAAAAATCATTTCATAAATATTAAAAAGTATATGTCCTCCATCAAGCATAGGAATAGGCAAAAGATTTAAAATACCTAAATTTATAGAAATTAAAGCAGTGATAAATAAAAGTAAAGTAAAGCTATTTTGTGCAGCCTTTGAGGTAATTTCAGTCATGGTAATAATACCACCTAAATTTTTTGCTTCAACTTCACCACTTATGAGTTTTACTATACCCTTGATGATGAGTGTAGAAGCTTGAAAACTTTCTTGTGCGGCATATTTAAAACTTTCTAAACCTTGATGTTTTACAAGAGTGCTTGTACCATTTGGACTGATTCCAAGTTGAGGTTTTTCAATAATTTGCCCAAAGTCATTATATCCTTGTCCTATTTTTGGAGTTAAAATAAATTCTAAATTTTTTCCTTCTCTATTGATTAATATTTTCAAAGGCTCTAAACTTAAATGTTTTGAAATTTCATCAAAGCTTTGAATTTTTATACCGTTGATTTCTAAGATAGTATCATTTTTTTGAAGTCCTATGTCTTGTGCAGCAGAGTTTGGCGCTATGTTTCCTATTTGTGGAGCAAGTTTTTCTAAGCCTAAATTTCCTATGATAATATAAAGAAAAAAAGCTAAAATCAGGTTAAAAAATGGTCCAGCAAAAAGAATATAAATCTTTTTTAAGGGGCTTAAAATGCTATAGCTATCTTTGTCTAGATTTTCAAAACCAGGACGCATATCATCTTGTCCTTTAAGTTTAACATATCCTCCAAGTGGCAAAGCACTTAAGCGATAGTTTGTGCCTTTAAATTCGCGTTCTATAAGACTTTTTCCAAATCCTATGCTAAAGACTTCAACTTTTACACCCAAAGATCTTGCAGCTAAAAAATGTCCTAATTCGTGAAAGAAGATTAAAAATGAGATGACTAAAACAGTTGCTAAAAATTCAATAGAATAAAATTTAATTCCTAAAATCAAAATAATAATTAAAAACAATAAAGATCTCATTTTTCTCCTTTTTTTTGAGCTTTTGTATAAGTATAGATATATTCAAATCCAGAATAAAGAGTTAAAATCAAAGCTATGTAAAGTAGAATTTCTCCGCCTATCCACTCCATGATTAAAAATCCTATCGCAGTCATTTGAAAAGCGGTTTTAAGTTTGCCTGCAAAAGAAGCATTGACATTTAAATTTTCACTGATCATCACAACTCTAAAACCCGTGATAAAAAATTCCCTTACTAATATAATATAAATTACCCATTCATTAGCTTTTCCTGTAAGCAAAAGCCCTAAAAAAGCTGCTAAAACAAGCATTTTATCGGCTAATGGATCTAAGATTCCGCCCAGTTTTGTAGTTTGTTTCCAAGTTCTTGCAATGTATCCATCAAAAAAATCACTCAAAGCTGCTAATGAAAAAGTTAAAGCAGCAAAATAGTTAATCCAACTTTGATGAATATTTTCAAAATGATGAATTAATAAAAAAAATAGCAAAGGCGCTAAAACCATTCTAAAAACCGCCAAGATATTGGGTAAATTCATAACAAGCCTTGTGAAATTAAATGTAAAATTATAATCAAAATTGTATAAAATTTAAGCAAAGACTTAGTAAAAATACAAAAAAGAATCAGTTTATTTTTATTTAAATTTTGCTTTTAAGCAAAATTTAAATAAATTTTACAACTTCATCAAAACTAAAACGATTTTTTTGAGGATTTTTTTCATCGTTGCAATATCCTAAAGCCACCACCAAACTTGATCTTTCTTTTTGAATATCAAGTGATAAATAAGAATCAAGCTTTTCTTTATCAAAACCACCTATAGTACAACTTGCTATATTTAAAGCATTAGCACTATAAAGTATGCTAGCTAGAGCTATATGAGCTTGTTCTCTTGCATAAGATATTTTTTGTTCTTGATTTAGAGATTTTAAAAAAGGCATATAAGTATCTAAGCGTTTTTGAATTTCTGTTTCGCTCATATCTCTTTTTCTAAGTTTTTCTTCAAAATAATCCAAAAAATCAAGTCTTGAAATGATGATAATTAATGCAGCACAATCTTTTACATGTTTTTGTTGATTGCAAATTTTAGAAAGTTCTTCTTTTCTTTTCTCATCTTGCACTACTGTAAATTTCCAAGGTTCCAGTCCTAAGGAACTGGGGCTTAATCTTGCTATTTCTAAAATAGAATTTAAATCCTCTTTTTTGAGTTTTTCATTTTTAAAATTTCTACAAGAATATCTTGTGCTAAAAATTTCAAGTTCTTTTTTCATTATTTTTCCTTGTAAAATTCGACGACTTCATTAAAATTTAAGCGTTGAGTAGAATATTTTGGTTCGTGGGCTTTATATCCTAAGGATAAAATTACAGCAGTTTCAAAAGGATAAGTTAAATGAAGAAAATCATCAACCTTAGTTTTTTCAAAGCCACCTATCATACAAGAATCAATACCTAAGCTCATTGCAGCTAGCGACATTTGCATCATAGCAAGATAGCATTGAAGTTGTGCGTAATGATAGAGTTCATTATCATTCATTGCATTGGTTTTATGGGTGTAAATTTCTAAAATTTTTTGAAAATTTTCTTCGCTAGAACCTGAGAAACGACGCACTTGTTTTTGTGCAAATTCATCTTTGCTTTGAAGATCTTTTCTTGCTAGAAAAATAATATTATGACTCGCACTTGCTACATTTTGTTGATTGTAACATAGGGTTGAGAGTTTAAGATTGTGTTCTTTTTGTTCTAATACTACAAATTTCCAAGGCTCAAATCCATGTGAGCTCGGGGCTAAGACTCCACTTTCTAATATAAAATGCAAATCCTTTTCATTGATTTTTTTATCATTAAAAAGTTTACAAGCTCTGCGTTTTGAAATTAGTTCTTTAAAATTCATTTTATTCCTTAAAATCAAAAATAATAATATTAATTATAAAATGCAAAGCTTAATCAAAAAATATTATAGTTTGATATTTTTCTTAAAAACAAAACCGGATTTTTCAAAACCCATTTTTTGGATATAAAATTCATGAGCTTGTGTTCTAAAAAAACTTGAACTTAGTTCTAATTCTTCATATCCTTGATCTTTTGCCCAAATTTGGATTTTTTTCAAAAAAGCTTGACCTATACCTTTTCCTCTTAAAGTTTCATCTACGACAAAATCACAAATATAAAGACAATGATTATGATAAAGTACATTAAAGGGCATGACTCCACAAGCTGCTTTGTAGCTTCCCTCATTTTCATAGGCAAAAAGTTTATAATGTTGAGTTTGTGTAGCAAGTTGGAATTTGTCTAAAAAACCTTTCAAAGATAGGTTGTTTCTTAATTGTTTTATCAAGGGATAAATTTTTCCAAGTCTTCTTTTGGCTTAATTTTTTTCATTTTTAAATCCCTTAAATTTCAAAAATCTCAGGTTTTAATTTTAAAAGTAAGCAAAAAGTTGCCAAAACAGCTTGTTCTTGCATAAATTCACGATCCCCATCTAAATAAAGCGTTTCTTGGATAAAAGTTCCATCTCTAAACATTGCACCTATATAAATAGTGCCTGATTTTATCTTCCTCTCATCTTTTTCGCCAACTACTCCGCTAATAGCTAAGGCAAAATCAGGATTAGCTGTTTTAAAAATACCTTTTAGCATAAAATAAACACAGCGTTCACTGTATTCGCCATTATTTTCTAAAACGCTTTCGCTAATTCCAAGCCATTCGTGTTTGATGCGGTTGGAATAACTTACAATAGATCCTTCAAAAATTTCACTTACACCTGAAATTTTAGTTAAGGTGCTTGCACAAAGTCCACCTGTGCAACTTTCAGCAAAAGAAATTTTTAATTTTTTTTCTAAAAGTTTAGAGCTTATAAAATGTATAGGATCTTTACCTAAAAACACCTTTTGTCCAAAAAGATTTTTTACGCTATTTAAAAAACCATCAAGTTTTCCAAAATTAGCGCAAGTAGCCTTAATAAGCACAAGATTATCTAAAAGCTTGGTTGATTTTATACTTATCTCATAAGATTTTGTTAGGGTTTGCAGTAGCAATATAGCGCTTTCATCATCCATGCCAAAAATGCAAAAATATGCAAAATTTAATTTTATATGCCCAAGAAGATTGGGTAATTTTTCGCTTGGATTTATTTTCACGACATTGATTTTTGAATTTGAAAAATTACACACAAAGCTATTTTTACTAAATTCTGCTTTATCTGGAACCAAGGTATCATCTTTTAAGATAAGATTATCATCATTTAAAGTTGCTAAAATTTTAGCAACAGTCGCATAATGCAAAGGGCTTGTAAATAAAGTGATAAAATCATACTGATTTAAGAGGTTTTCAAGCAAAAAGGGTAAATCTTTATCGGTTTTATTTTGTATGCGAATTTCGTTGATTTCTTTAAATTTTTCTTCATAAGTTCTATAAATATAATTTTTGAATTTTTCGTTTATAGTAAGCTCATCTCCTATAAGATAAAGCAAATGTTTCATAAATTTTCCTTTTTTTCTTATAATTATAGCCAAAAACAAAGTAGAAATTAAAGCTAATTTGAGTAGAATTTAAGATTATTAAAAATTAGGTGGAAAAAATGGACTACAAAGAAACTCTACTTTTGCCCAGCACTACTTTTGCTATGCGGGCGAATTTAGCGGAACTTGAACCGCAAAGATTTAAAAAATGGTTTGAGCAAAGTTATGCTTATGAAAAAATGAAAGAAAATCGCAAAAATGCGAAAAAAAGTTTTACCTTACACGATGGCCCCCCTTATGCTAACGGACATATCCATATAGGACATGCTTTAAATAAAATTTTAAAAGAAACTATTATCAAAACGCATTATTTTAAAGGTGAGAGTGTGCGTTTTACTCCAGGGTGGGATTGTCATGGTTTACCTATAGAGCAACAAGTAGAAGTAAAGCTTGGAGAAAAGAAAAAAAGCTTAAGTAAAAAAGAAATTCGTGAGTTTTGCAGACAACATGCGAGTGAATTTGTAGATATCCAAAGAGAAGAATTTAAAAATTTAGGCATTATTGCAGATTGGGATAAGCCTTATTTGACTATGAAATTTGAGTTTGAAGCAGCGATTTATAGAACTTTATGCGAGATTGCTAAAAAAGGCTTACTTTGTGAGCGTTCTAAGCCTGTTTTTTGGAGTTGGGCGGCAAAGTCAGCTTTAGCGGAAGCTGAAGTAGAGTATCAAGATAAAGAAGATTATTCTCTTTTTGTGGCTTTTGATTTAGATGCAAAAGCTTGCGAAAAATTAGGCGTATCAAAAGCAAGTGCAGTGATATGGACAACTACGCCTTGGACTTTGGTGGCTAATCAAGCTATAGCCTTAAATCCTAACGAAAATTATGTGATCACTAAAGAAGGTTTGATTTTTGCAAGTGCTTTACTTAAAAGTATGGTAGAAAAAGGACTTACAAGTGGAGAAATTCAAAAAGAATTAAACGCAAAAGAATTTGAAAAACTTGAAGCTATCAATCCTTTAAATGGAAGAAAATCTGTTTTAATTATGGGCGAGCATGTATTGATGGATGGTGGAAGTGGACTTGTGCATACTGCACCAGGACATGGCGAAGATGATTACTATGCTTGTTTGAAATATGACATTGAGGTTTTAATGCCTGTTGATGATAGTGGATGTTATGATGAAACTTTAAGAGCTAAAGGGCTTTTGCCTTCTCATTTGCTTGAAGAGTTTATAGGTCTTCATATTTTTAAGGCCAATGAAAAAATTTTAGAACTTTTAGGCGAAAAACTTTTACATTCTTCTAAATTTATACACTCTTATCCATTTTGTTGGAGAACGCATAAGCCTGTGATTTATAGAGCTACTAAACAATGGTTTATTTTAATGGATGAACCAAAACTTCAAGGAAAAACTTTAAGAGAGTGTGCAAAAGAACAACTTTTAAAAACAACCTTTTATCCGCAAAGTGGGGTAAAAAGAATAGGTTCTATGGTGGAAAATCGCCCAGATTGGTGTATTTCAAGACAAAGGGACTGGGGAACGCCTATAGCCTTTTTTAGAGATAAAAACACTAAAGAAGTGATTTTTGATGATGAACTTTTTGACTTTGTAGTAGCTATTTTTGAAAAACACGGTGCTGATGCGTGGTGGGAGTT
This sequence comes from Campylobacter sp. US50a, assembly GCF_004379015.1. Classification (NCBI taxonomy): domain Bacteria; kingdom Pseudomonadati; phylum Campylobacterota; class Epsilonproteobacteria; order Campylobacterales; family Campylobacteraceae; genus Campylobacter; species Campylobacter sp. US50a. The sequence goes on from NZ_RYYJ01000002.1 coordinate 79,105, forward strand.
TGAAATCAAAGATTTAATTCCTACAAATTCAAAATATAAAGCTGAAAATTTAGAAAAAGTATATGATATTTTAGATGTTTGGTTTGATAGTGGAAGTACTTTTAATGCGGTTTTAAATAGCGGACTTTATGACGCAGGAGAAAAAAGAGCAAGTATGTATTTAGAAGGAAGCGATCAGCATCGGGGTTGGTTTCAAAGCTCTTTGCTTGTAGGTACAGCGATCAATGAAAGCGCACCTTATGAAAGCATTTTAACTCATGGTTTTACCACCGATGAAAAAGGGCAAAAAATGTCTAAATCTAAAGGCAATGTGATTGCTCCTGAATATGTAGCAAAAACCTATGGAGTTGAAATTTTAAGACTTTGGATACTTTTAAGTGATTATTCAAGTGATTTAAAAATTTCAGACAATATCTTAAAACAAGTGGGCGAACAATACCGCAAAATAAGAAATACTATAAGATTTTTACTTGCTAATACCAATGATTTAAAAGATTTAGAAGTTAAAGAATTTAGTTTTATTGATAAATGGATATTAAGTCGTGCAACCAAAGTTTTTAAAGCAAGTAAAGAAGCATTTTTTGCTTATGAATTTGCTAAAGGTTTTAGTTTGCTTTTAAATTTCTTAAGTGCGGATTTAAGTGGGATTTATCTTGATATCAGTAAAGATAGACTTTATTGTGATAGTGAAAATGCTCAAAGAAGAAAATCTGCTCAAGTGGCTATGGCTTTGATAGCAAAAGAACTTTTAAATTTACTTGCTCCAAATTTAAGCTATAGTGTAGATGAGGCTTTAGAACATGCTAATGTTTTAATCAAAGGCGATGCAAAAGATGTATTTGATTTGAGTTTAACTCAGGATTTTGATTATGATTTTGGTATAGATGATACATTTTTAATGAGTGCTAGAGAGAAATTTTTTGAACAAATTGATATGCTTAAAAAAGATAAAATCATTAAATCCACCTTGGAATTAAATTTAAACATTAGTTTTAATAAATTCCCAAATGAGGAATTAGCCGATTGGTTTATGGTAAGTCAAATCAGTAATGAAAATGAAGAAATTTTGGCTGAATTTGAAGTAGAGAATGAGAAATTTAAAATCACCAAAGCTTCACTTTGTAAATGCCCAAGATGTTGGAAACTTCAAAGTAAAGATGAAGAAACGCCTTGTTTAAGATGTGAAGAAGTTTTAAAAGGGATTCAATGCTAGAAAATCCTATTTCAAATAGTATTATCATCACAACTATAGCGGTGATTTTGGCTTTTAGTGCTTTAGCGGTATTTTTGATCAAAAAAACAAAGGAAAATAAATGACAACTTTAAAAGAAGCTTTAAAATACTCCAAAGAAGAACTTGAAAATTTAAAAAAAGAACTCAATGAAAAAGCAAAAAAAGAAAAAAAAATAGGTGCTTATATCGAACAATTTTTAGATAAGGACTTAAGTGTTTCAGGTGAAGGTGTGCCTGTAGCCATAAAAGATAATATCAGTGTAAAGGGCTGGGAGCTTACTAGTGCGAGTAAGATTTTACAAGGTTATATCGCTCCTTATGATGCAAGTGCAATTGTTAATTTAAAGGCTAATGGTTTTTCTCCTTTTGGGCGTTGTAATATGGATGAATTTGCTATGGGAAGTTCAACAGCGAGTTCTTGTTATGGAAAAACTTTAAATCCTTTAAATTTTGAGCGTGTGCCAGGTGGATCAAGTGGTGGAAGCGCTGCTGCGGTAGCGGGTGGCTTGGCTTTAGCAAGTTTAGGTTCTGATACAGGAGGATCTGTACGCCAACCTGCGGCTTTTTGTGGTTGTGTAGGATTTAAACCGAGTTATGGAAGAGTGAGTCGCTATGGTTTGGCTTCTTATTCTTCAAGTTTGGATCAAATCGGGGTTTTAACGCAAAATGTAGAAGATGCGGCAATTTTATATGATGCGATCGCAGGATATGATAAAATGGATAGCACGAGTGCAAATATCGAGTTTATCAAAACCGCTCCAAATTTAAATGCAAATAAAAAATTAAAAATTGCAGTGATTGAAAATTATGTCAATGATGCAGATAGCGAAGTAAAAAACGCACTTTTAAAAACCATAGATATGTTAAAAGCTAATGGACATGAGATTGTATATAAAAATTTGCTTGATTCTAAGTTTGATATCGCAGCGTATTATATCATCGCAACAGCTGAAGCAAGTGCAAATTTAAGTCGTTATGATGGGGTGCGTTATGGCAAGCGTTCTGAAAATATCCAAAATTTAAAAGAAATGTATGTAAATACACGCAGCGAAGGTTTTGGCGAAGAAGTAAAAAGAAGAATTTTGTTAGGAACTTTTGTTTTAAGTAGTGGATATTATGATGCGTATTATATCAAAGCACAAAAAACTAGAGCTTTTATCAAGGCAAAATATGAAGAAATTTTGCAAGATTGTGATCTTATTTTTATGCCTGTAACCCCTACAACGGCTTTTAAATTTGATACTCAAAAAAGCCCTATGCAAACTTATTTAGAAGATGTTTATACTATCTCTGTAAATTTAGCAGGACTTGGAGGCATTAGTGTGCCTGTTGCAAAAGATAAAGAAGGGCTTAATATATCAGCACAACTGATTTGCAAAGCTTATGATGAACAAACCTTGTTAGATGGGGCTTTAAGTTTAGAACAAATGATTAAAAATTAAGGATGAAAGATGAAAATTGTAAAAAGAGCTTTAACTTTTGAAGATGTATTACTGCGTCCTGGGTATTCTGAAGTTCTACCTAAGGAAGTAAAAATTCACACTAAACTAACAAAAAATATCACTTTAAATATGCCTTTAATCTCTGCGGCTATGGATACCGTTACCGAACACAGAGCTGCTATCATGATGGCAAGACTTGGAGGACTTGGGGTAATTCATAAAAATATGGATATAGCTTCACAAGTTAGAGAAGTAAAAAGAGTGAAAAAAAGCGAAAGTGGAGTGATTATCGATCCTATTTTTGTAAGTCCTAAAGCAAGTGTTGCGGAAGCTTTAGAAATTATGGCAGAGTATAGAATTTCAGGTGTTCCTGTAGTAGATGAAGATAAGAAACTAATAGGCATACTTACCAATCGTGATTTAAGATTTGAGAGTGATTTTTCAAATTTGGTTGAAAATGTTATGACTAAAATGCCTTTAATTACTGCTCCAAAGGGTTGTACTTTAGATGATGCGGAAAAAATTTTCAGCACCAACAAAGTAGAAAAACTTCCTATAGTTGATGAACAAGGACGCTTGGAAGGACTTATCACTATAAAAGATCTTAAAAAACGCAAAGAATATCCTGATGCCAATAAAGATAATTTTGGAAGATTACGCGTGGGTGCGGCTATAGGAGTAGGGCAAATGGATCGTGTGGATGCTTTAGTTGAAGCTGGCGTTGATGTTGTTGTGCTTGATTCTGCGCATGGACATTCTAAGGGTATTATTGATACGGTAAAAGCGATTAAAACTAAATATCCAAATTTAGATCTTATCGCAGGAAATATCGCCACTGCAGCTGCAGCAAAAGCACTTTGTGAAGCAGGAGTAGATGCGGTTAAAGTAGGTATTGGGCCAGGAAGTATTTGTACTACACGTATTGTTTCAGGTGTGGGCGTGCCTCAAATTTCAGCCATTGATGAATGCGTAGAAGAAGCAAATAAATTTGGCGTTCCTGTGATAGCTGATGGCGGGATTAAATATTCAGGTGATATCGCAAAAGCTTTAGCTGTAGGTGCGAGTTCTGTTATGATAGGATCGCTTTTAGCTGGAACGGATGAGAGTCCAGGAGAGCTTTTTACTTATCAAGGAAGACAATATAAGTCTTATCGTGGTATGGGCTCACTTGGGGCTATGCAAAAGGGAAGTTCGGATAGATACTTTCAGCAAGGTACCGCTCAAGATAAACTTGTTCCTGAAGGTATAGAAGGGCGTGTTCCTTATGTGGGAAGTATAAGAAGCGTGGTGCATCAACTTTTAGGAGGTTTGCGTTCTTCTATGGGTTATGTTGGGGCTAAAGATATAGAAGATTTTCAAAAAAGAGCTGAATTTGTTGAAATCACTACTGCAGGGCTTAAAGAAAGTCATGTACATGATGTTACTATCACTCATGAAGCACCAAATTACAAGGTCAATCATCAATGAGTTTTGAAGAAAATTTAAAACACGCTAATGAATCTTTGGAAAAATTAAACAATCAAGAGCTTGCCTTAGATGAAAGTGTAAAAATTTACAAAGAAGGTTTAGAGAGTATCAAAAAAGCAAGACTTGAGCTTGAAAAAGCAAAATTAGAAGTGGAGCAAATCGATGAGTAAAATAGCAGCTTTACAGTTTCCAACTTTAGCTTTAAGTGAATCAAGGCTCGATTATTATCTTAAAGCTTCAAAAGACAATGGGGCAAATTTGGTAGTTTTGGGCGAATATGTGATTAATAGTTTTTTTACAGAACTTTTACACATGCCAAAAAATATGATAAAAGAACAAAGTGAAGCTAAAAAAGAAAGCTTGATTAAACTTGCTAAAAAATACGAATTAGAAATCATCGCTCCTTATGTAAGCGTTGAAGCTAAAAGTTATAAAAAACTTTGCTTAAAAGTTGCTCCAAATGGTGTCAAAAGTTATGAACAGCAAATTTTAATGCCTTATGAACATTGGAGTGAAGAAAAATTTTTCAGCAACAAAACTCCATCAGAATTAAAAATTTTTACTTTTAATTATGAAAAATTAAAATGTGCTTTGCTTTTTGGTTTTGAGACACATTTTGATATTTTTTGGCAACGGATTATGGCGAAAAAAATTGATTTGGTTATCGTTCCTAGTGCTTGCACCTTTGAAAGCAAACAAAGATGGGAAGAGCTTTTAAAAACAAGAGCTTTTTTAAATTCTACAAGCATTTTAAGAGTAAATCGCATAGGCAAAACAAAAGATGAGTGGAATTTTTACGGTGATACTCTGTTTATCAACGCTTTTGGCGAGATAGAAAGTAGATTAGGTTCTGAAGAAGAAATGCTTATCATAGAGCCTAAAAAAAGCGATGAAGCAAGAAAACTTTGGGGTTTTGATAAGATGATTAAGGGTTTTAAAGACTAAATTTATGTTAAGGTTATTTAAATAAGTTTAATATATTAACTAAGGCATGATTTTATAATTCTTGTTTTTTGTTAATTATAAACCAAAGAATTAAAAAGCCAATAATTCCAATAGGTATAGCAAGCATAAACAAGATTAGCTTAATAATGATTTTACTCAAAAGTAAAAATATAGCATTAACAATAAACACATTGTCACCTAATAGTATATTTTTTAGTTCTTCCCATACAAAACATGCAAAAGGAAAAAATATTAAGTTGATTATTAAAGCAAAAAATAAATAAAAATCATGTGTAGGCAAAGCAAAATAAAACAATAATAAAATAATAATTCCAAAGATATAATGTCTTATAAGCCAACTTAAATTTACATTACTAAAAACCTTTAATAGATTCATAAAATACTCCCTAATCTTATTGCTCATTATTATAAATATTTTTTTAATATAAGCTTAATGTTAATAATATTTAAGATATTTAATATTTCCGCAAAGACTATTAAAATCGGGTATTTTAAAAATTAAAATTATATATTTTCTTTTTAGTAAAAAAGTGCTAAAATTTGGCCTTTAAAGTATAAAGGTTTAAATGATGCAAAATATCCATTTTATCGGTATAGGCGGTATAGGAATTTCCGCTTTAGCAAGATTTTTAAAAGAAAAAGGCTTTAAGATTAGTGGGAGTGATCTTAAGGAAAGTAAAATTACTAAAGAACTTGAAAAAGAAGGGGTTAAGGTCAGTATCCCTCATCATAAAGACAATATTTTAAACAAAGATTTAGTTATTTACTCTGCTGCAATTAAAGAAGAAAATCCTGAATTTAAACACGCTAAAGAATTAGGCATTAAATGTCTTTCACGCAAGGAAGCCTTACCTCTTATTTTAGAAGATAAGCGTGTTTTTGCGGTTGCAGGAGCACATGGAAAAAGCACAACTTCAAGCATTTTAGCTTCTTTGCTTGATGATGCTTCTGTGATCATCGGAGCGATTTTAAAAGAATTTGGTTCAAATATGATTTATAAAGAAAGCCAAAACCTTGTTTTTGAAGCTGATGAGAGCGATAGTTCTTTTTTAAATTCAAATCCTTATTTGGCTATAGTTACCAATGCAGAAGCAGAGCATTTAGATCATTATGGCAATGAAGTTTCAAAACTCCATCATGCTTATGTGGAGTTTTTAGATACGGCTAAAATTCGCGTGATTAATGCTGAAGATGAGTTTTTGAAAAATTATAAAAATGAGTCAATCAAGCTTTATCCAAGCAAAGATATCAAAAACTGCACCATGTGTATAGAAAATTTCAAACCTTTTACAAGCTTTGAGTTGAAAGATTGGGGTGAATTTAAGGTTTTTGGCATGGGATATCATTTAGCCCTTGATGCGTCTTTAGCGATTTTGGCGGCTTTAAATTTCTTAGATATAGAAACGATAAGAACTAGGCTTAAAAATTATCAAGGTATTAAAAAGCGTTTTGATATTTTACATGCTGATGAAAATTTGGTTTTAATCGATGATTATGGTCATCATCCTACCGAAATAAAAGCGACTTTAAGTGCAGCACAAGAATATGCAAAATTAGGTGGATATAAAAAAATCACAGCCATTTTTGAACCTCACCGCTACACGCGTTTGGCCGCAAATTTAAAGGAATTTGCAAAGGCTTTTGAAGGTGTTGATGAGCTTGTAATTTTACCTGTTTATGCCGCAGGAGAAGAGCCTATAGAACTTGATTTAAAAGCGGTTTTTCCTAAGGCTTTATTCGTAGAAGATATCAAAAGAGAGGGTAAATTTTTAGTAGCTTCCAAGGGACAGGTTTTTGAAGAAGGGCTTATTATAGGTTTTGGTGCAGGAGATATTAGCAATAAATTAAGGCAAAAAAATGAGTAGGTTTTTTTTATATCTTTTAATTATCTTAATTTTAGCCTTAATTGCTTTTACTTTGCGTGAAAAATTAGGCAAAAAAACCAAACCTTTTTTTAGTGTTTTGCTTGTGATCTTTATTGTTTTAGCGGTATTTTTTGAATTTGAAAACACACAAAAAAGTCATTTAAGAACAGATATTATCGTAGCTTTTAACCAAAATAAAAATATTTTATGTAAAGATATTAATGTTTCTAAGGCGTATTTTAATTATGAATTTGGAACAGGAAGTTTTATTTCAAAAGATAATAATCAAAGTTTTAATTCTTTAATCATAGATATTAAAGATTGCAGGTTAAATGATGAATGATACAAAAGAAGAATTGATCTCAAAGCTTGATTTAAATGGCTATTTAGAAGAGTTTAAAGCCCTTTTTGCAAGAGATAAAGAGATTTTTTTGCAAGGAGATTCTAATCTTCATTTTAAACGCATACATGAGCTTTGTGAGGTGGAATTTCCTACTATGCCAGAGCTTAGCAATCTTGATAAAGCCTTAGTACATTTAAGTAAGCAAGGAATTTTGCATTTAGATGAAATTTTTGAATTTGTAAAAATTTTTCGTTATTTTGAAAAGCTAAAAAAAATAAAACTAGGAACAAATTTAGACTCTTGGTTGCAAAAGATAGAATTTGTTAGTGGAGCTTTGGAGCTTTGTTTGAATTTCGATGAAAAAGGGGAATTAAAAGAAAGTTTAGACGAAAGACTTGTAAATCTTAATGCCGCTCTAAGATTAAAAAACGAAAGTATAATAGCTGAGTTTAAGAAATTTTGCTACACAAAAGCTTTGATGCCTTATCTTATCGATACGCAAATCCATCTTATAAACAATCTTGAAGCCTTGCTTGTAAGAGGCGGGTTTAATCACGCTATTAAAGCAAAAATCATAGGTAGAAGTAGCGGTGGTGGCTTTTATATCGTGCCTTTAAGTGTTGAGAATTTGCAAAATGATATAGAAAAAATCAAAAATCAAAAAGAAGAAATTTATTATGAATACGCTAAAAATTTCTCAGCTTTTTTAGCAAAAAATCTACCTTTTTTAAAATTTATCAATACAGCCTTTGATCTTTTTGACCATTATAGTGCTAGAGTTTTGCTTGCTAAAAAAAGGGATTTTGAATTTATTTTGTGCGATCAAAGTACGGATTTAGTGCTTAAAAATTTCGCCCACCCTGCCTTAAAAAATCCAAAAAGCGTGAGTTTGGAATTTAAAAAACAAGTTTTAATCATCACAGGGGTAAATGCAGGCGGAAAATCCATGCTTTTAAAATCCATGCTAAGCGCAGCATTTTTAGCTAAACATCTTTTGCCTATGCATATAAAAGCAAGTGAAAGTAAAATCGGTACTTTTAAAGAATTTGATGCCATTATAGAAGATCCGCAAAATGTTAAAAACGACATTTCAACTTTTGCAGGAAGAATGTTGCACTTTTCCAGGCTTTTTTCTAAGAAAAATTTGCTTTTAGGTATCGATGAAATAGAGCTTGGAACAGATTTTGAAGAAGCGGCTTGTTTGTATAGTGTGTTAATTTCAAAACTCATAGCTAATAATCTTAAAATCATCATCACCACGCACCACAAACGCCTTGCCATGCTTTTAGCAAAGAATGAGCAAGTTGAACTCATCGCTGCTTTATATGATGAAGAGCTTTCACGCCCAAAATATGAGTTTTTAAAAGGTACTATAGGAAAATCTTATGCCTTTGAAACCGCTTTGCGTTATCAGATTCCGCCGAATTTAGTTAGCGAGGCTAAAAAGCTTTATGGCGAGGATAAAGAAAATTTAGAAGAGCTTGTGGGTAAAAATATCAATCTTGAATTAGAACTAAAAGCTAAGCTTGAAAATGTCGAGAAAAAAGAGCAAAAAGTCGATGAAATTTTACTTTCCTTAAAAGAGCAAAAAGAAAAAAATGAACAAGAATTTCGTACGAGTTTGAGAAATTTAGAATTTAAATTTCACAAAGCCATAGAAGAAGCTAAAAAAACCATACAGCTTAAAGACACAAAAGACAAGCAAAGAAGCCTTAATAAAGCCAATGAGCTTAAAAAAGAAATCATATTGCCAAGTATGGAACAAAATGAAGAATTGCGTGTGGGGGATTTTGTAAAATATGAAAAAATTAAGGGTAAAATCATAAGCATTTCTAAAAACGATGCTATGGTTGAAGGCGATGGGATTAAACTTCGCGTGCCTTTAAAACTACTTAAAAAAAGTGGCGCAATGCCAAAAAAAGTAGTAAAAACAAGTATAAGCGTAAGTAAACCAAGCAATCTAAGTGTAACTTTGGATTTGCATGGACTCAGAAGTGATGAGGCTATTTCAAGGCTTGATAAATTTATTTCAGATGCTTTGATAGCGGGATTTGATGAGGTTTTGATCTATCATGGTATTGGCACAGGAAAGCTTGCCTTTGCGGTAAGAGAGTTTTTAAAAACTCACAAAAGTGTCAAAGGCTTTAATGATGCACCGATCAATCAAGGTGGTTTTGGTGCTAAGGTGGTGAGATTATGAAAAACATTATGATATTAAGCGGAGCGGGTTTGTCTGCTCCAAGTGGGCTTAAAACTTTTAGAGACAATGATGGACTTTGGGAAGAATACGATGTGATGGAGGTTTGCTCTGCAACAGGTTTTAGAAAAAATCCTAAAAAAGTACTTGATTTTTACGATGCAAGAAGAACGCAACTTCAAAATGTAAAGCCAAATTATGCCCATGAAAAAATCGCACAATTAAAAGAAAAATGGGGTAAAAATCTTTTTGTCATCACGCAAAATGTAGATGATTTGCTAGAGCGTGCAGGGTGTAAAGATGTAGTACATTTGCATGGCTTTTTACCCGAGCTTCGCTGCTTAAAATGCGAAGAAATTTTTAATATAGGCTATGAAAAAATCACAGATAAACAATGCCCAAAATGCAAAAGTAAGGATTTAAGACACAATATAGTTATGTTTGAAGAGCAAGCCCCTGCTTATACTACGCTTTATTCTTTGCTAAATCAAACTTCGCTTTTTATCAGCATAGGCACAAGTGGGGCGGTTTTGCCTGTAGGGCGTTATGCTTCAATGTGCGAAAAAAGTATTTTAAATATCTACGAAAAAGATTCGAATTTAGAGCGGTATTTTGATAAAATCTATATAGAAGATATTATAAGCGCTATTGATAAAATCGCACTTGATATAGAAAATTTTATGAAAGATGGTAATGTTTGATTCTTTTTTAAGTGGAGTTTTTTTGGGCTTTGGAGTGAGTGTGCCTTTTGGACCTGTAAATATTTTGATTTTAACTTATGCACTAAAAGCTTTTAAAAATTCCATAGCTGTTGGACTTGGAGCATTTAGTATAGATATGCTTTATCTTTTTTTGCTTCAATTTGGGCTTTTAAATTTTTTAGACAATGTTATTTTTATGCGTTCTTTGGCGATTTTTGGTTTTTGTTTTTTAACCTATATGGCGTACTTGATGCTAAGAAAAAAGAAAGAAAGCTTAAATTTAGAGCATAAAGAATTTAAAGAAAGTCTTTTGAAAAGTTATATTAAAGGAGCTTTTTTAAATGGTTCAAATCCTTTTGTGATAGGATTTTGGCTTAGTGCTGCAAGTGTGGTTTTAAATAGTGATCATGCTTATTTGATGACTTTAGGGCTTATTGTGGCTATACTTTTTTGGGTAAGTGCTTTAGCTTTTGTGGTGGCAAGATATAGTCATGTTTTTAGTACAAAAGTTGTTTTTATAATCAATATAATTTCAGCTATAATTATAGAGTATTTTGCTCTTAATTTATTATATAAAACTTTCTTAGGATAAAAAATGAATGCAAAAGAATTTTTAATCGAACTTTTAAAATTTAAATCTGTTACGCCAAATGATGATGGAGCTTTAAATTTCATCGCTATGGAACTGAGTGATTTTGAAGCTTTTTTCATAGAAAAAGAAGGCATTAAAAACCTTTTACTCACTAAAAAATTTAAAGATGAGGGTGAGCATTTAGCTTTTGGTGGGCATGTAGATGTGGTGCCTGCAGGCGAGGGTTGGAGTAGTGATGCTTTCGTGCCTATGGAAAAAGAAGGCTTTATCTATGCAAGGGGTGCTCAAGATATGAAAAGTGGAGTAGCAGCCTTTGTAGATGCGACAAAGAATGCGGATTTTAAAGGAGCTAGGCTGAGTCTTATTTTAACAAGTGATGAAGAAGGCGAAGCTATATATGGAACTAAGGCTGTTTTAGAATGGATGCAAGAAAGAGATATACTACCTGATTATGCCGTGGTTGCTGAGCCAACCTGTGTTAAAAAAATCGGCGATAGCATTAAAATAGGGCGTCGTGGTTCTATCAATGGAAAACTTTTAATTCGCGGAAAACAAGGGCATGTTGCTTATCCTGAAAAATGTATCAATCCTGTGCATGATTTTGCACCGGTTTTAAAGCTTTTAGCGGGTTTTGATCTTGATCCTGGAAGTGCTGAATTTAGTCCTTCAAAAATCGTTATTACCGATATTCGTGGAGGTATGGGGGTATGTAATATAACGCCAAATGATTTAAAACTTATGTTTAATGTACGCAATTCCCCTGATACAAGCTTAGAAGATGTAAGAAGCTATGTAGAAAAAATTTGTCATGGTTTAAACTATGAGTTAGAGCTAAAACAATCAAGCGAAGCTTTTTTGACAAATATCGACAATAAAATCGTTCAAAAAATGAATGAAAGCGTTCAAAAAATCACTCATGAAGTGCCAGAGCTTAATACTAAAGGCGGTACAAGTGATGCAAGGTATTTTGCAAAATATGGTGTAAAAGTAGTGGAATTTGGGGTTTGTAATGATAGAATTCACGCTATTGATGAAAGAGTAAGTATAGAAGAATTTGAAAAACTTTGCCTTGTTTTTAAAGACTTGATAGAAAATTTTTAAAGGTTTAGAATGATTATCAATGGACAAAAGCTTGAGTTAAAAGAGCTTAAATTTATGGATTTTATCAAAGAAAAAGGCTTGAAAATAGAACTTATTGCTTTAGAATTAAATGGAGAAATCATACCAAAAAGCGAATTTGAAAATTTGATTTTAAAAGAAAACGATAAAGCTGAAATCGTAAGCTTTGTAGGAGGTGGATGATGAGAGTGAAATTCAATGGTAAAGAACTTGATACAGACTTTAAAACAAGTTTGGAATTTTTTGATAATATCAGCAAAAATGAAAATGATGTTTGGATTATCAATGGTTTTGCAACAAAAGAGAATATTGCTTTAAATGAAGATGATGAGCTTTTTTGTATAGAAAGAAATACTTTACCTCCAAAAGATGCGTTAGATGCTATGATGAGAGCAAGACACACTCCAAAGCTTCACGACAAGCTTAAAAATGGGCGCGTGGCGGTATGTGGTTTAGGTGGGCTTGGATCGCATATAGCGATAAATTTGGCAAGAAGTGGAGTGGGGTATTTAAAGCTGATTGATTTTGATGTGATTGAGCCCAGTAATTTGAATCGTCAAGCTTATCGTGTAAGTGATTTGGGTAAATTTAAAACCGAAGCTTTAAAAGAGCAAATTGGCGAGATTAACCCTTATATCAGCGTTGAAATTTGCACTTTAAAAATCAATGAGGATAATTTAAAGTCTTTGTTTAAAGATACAGATATAGTTTGTGAAGCTTTTGATAGTGCTATTGCAAAAGCGATGATGGCACAAAATTTTCATAGATTTTACAAAGATAGTATTTTAATCTGTGCTTCAGGGCTTGCGGGCTATGGTGATAGCAACAGCATACAAACAAGAAAAATTGCTAAAAATTTCTATGTGTGTGGGGATTTGGTAAATGGTGCTAAGCTAGGAAATGGACTTATGGCGCCAAGGGTAAATATTTGCGCAGGACATCAAAGTAACCTTGTTTTAGAGCTTTTAGCAAATAAGGAGTAAAAATGCAAGAAAATTTAAAAAACGATAAATTAAAAATAGGCAAATACGAGTTTGATTCAAGATTTATTTTAGGTTCTGGAAAATATTCACTAGAACTTATAAAATCAGCTATAGAAGAAGCTAAAGCGCAGATTATCACTCTAGCCTTACGCCGTGCAAATACAGGGGAAATTGCTAATATACTTGATTATATCCCTAAAAATATCACACTTTTACCCAACACTTCAGGCGCAAGAAACGCCGATGAAGCTTTACGCATTGCAAGGCTTTCAAGAGAGCTTGGTTGTGGAGAACTTATCAAGATAGAAGTGATAAGCGATAGTAGATATTTATTGCCTGATAATTATGAAACGATTAAAGCTTGCGAGCTTTTAGCCAAAGAGGGTTTTGCGCCCCTACCTTACATGCATGCTGATCTTTACGCAGCTAGAGCTATGCGTGATGCAGGAGCTGCGGCTATCATGCCTTTGGCAGCACCTATTGGGAGCAATAAAGGCTTATGCGCTAAGGAATTTATACAAATTTTGCTTAATGAAATTGATTTGCCTATCATTGTAGATGCGGGTATTGGAAGTCCTGCACAAGCTTGTGAAGCTATGCAAATGGGAGTAAGTGCAGTGATGGTAAATACAGCCATAGCTGAAGCTAAAGATATAGCCTTGATGGCTAGAGCTTTTTCTTTGGCGGTAAATGCGGGAAGAGTGGCTTTTTTGGCGGGTTTGGCAAGCGTGAGCGAGGCTAAAGCAAGTTCTCCATTAACAGGCTTTTTAAGGGATTAATCATGCAAGATTATATGCAGCATTTACCTCATATGCAGGAAATAAAAAGCGAAATTTTAAACAAGGTTTTAAGTCAAGTTCAAAGCTATGATGAGAGTCAATTTAGCGCTAAAGATGTTAAAAATGCTTTAAATCAAACACATTTAAGTATAGAACATTTAAAAGCTTTGCTTTCAAGCGCAGCAGAAGATTTCATAGAAGAATTAGCCTTTAAATCCGCTAAAGTCAAGCAAAAATATTTTGGAAATTCTATCTCTCTTTTTACTCCGCTTTATTTGTCAAATTATTGTAATTCTAAATGTGTTTATTGTGGTTTTCAAAAAGGTAATAAAATCGCAAGAGCTAAGCTAAATGAAGCTGAAATTCACGAAGAAATGCAAGCCATTGCTAAAAGTGGTTTAGAAGAAATTTTAATGCTAACAGGCGAGGGTAGGGAGTTTGCAAGTGTAGAATATATAGCAAATGCTTGTAAAATAGCTAGAGAGTATTTTAAGGTTGTAGGCGTTGAAATTTATCCTATGAATGAAGAAGAATATAAAATTTTACATGAAAAGGGTTGTGATTATGTGACTGTTTTTCAAGAAACTTATAATCCTTTAAAATATTCTAAAATTCATTTAGCTGGTGAAAAACGCATTTTTCCTTATCGCTTTAATGCTCAAGAAAGAGCTTTAAAAGCGGGTATGCGTGGAGTGGCTTTTGCGGCACTTTTGGGTATAGATGATTTTAGAAAAGACGCCCTTGCTACGGCACTTCATGCGCATTTTTTACAACAAGCTTATCCGCATGCTGAAATTTCTATTTCAGTGCCTCGTTTAAGGCCTATTATTAATAATGCTAAAATCCATCCTAAAGATGTGAGTGAAAAACGCCTTTTGCAAGTACTTTGTGCTTATAGACTCTTTTTACCTTTTGCGGGTATTACCATTTCAAGTCGTGAAAGAATAGGTTTTAGAGATGAGGTTATCAAGCTTGGTGCTACTAAAATGAGTGCAGGAGTGAGTGTGGGCATAGGTGAACATAAGGGCGAGAAAAAGGGCGATGAGCAGTTTGAAATTTCAGATGATAGGAGCGTGGATGAAATTTTAACTATGCTTAAAAGATCAAATTTGCAAGCTGTGATGAGTGATAGTATCTATGTGGGATAAAAAAATCATTGCTATAAGCGATAGAAAATGTTTAGAAATAGACTTTTTAAGGCAGATTGAAAAACTTGCTAAGGCTAAGGTAGATGCTATAGTTTTAAGAGAAAAAGATTTAAGCGAATTTGAGTATTATGACTTAGCAAAAGAAGTCTTAAGCATTTGTGCAAAGCAAAAAGTGACTTGTTTTTTGCATTTTTTTGATAGGGAGTGTTTAAAATTAGGACATCGTTATTTTCACGCACCGCTTTCTTTGCTAAGAAAAGAGCCTAAATTAGTAAAATATTTTCATATACTTGGCACTTCAGTCCATAGCAAAGAAGAGCTTTTAGAGGCGATGAGTTATAAGGTAAATTATGCTTTTGTAGGGCATATTTTTGAAAGTTCTTGCAAGGCGGGTTTAGAACCTAAAGGGCTTGATTTTTTAAAATCCTTGCTTGAATTTAGTCAAATTCCGCTTTATGCTATAGGCGGTATCAATGCTCAAAATATAGAAAATTTTAAAGATATAAATATAGCAGGCGTTTGTATGCGTGAAATTTTAATGAAAGAAAAAGATTTAAAAACATATATCCAAGTTTGCAAAGAAAGATTATCTTATGAGTAGTATTCAAAAAAAGATTTTTTGGCTTAATTTTTTCATCGTTGTGATTGTAGCTTTTAATCTGCGTGCTCCTATTACCGCTATAGGGCCTATAATAGATGTGATTAAAGATGCGTATGGGTTAAATTCTACTTTCGCAGGAGTGCTTACAAGTTTACCTTTGATAGCCTTTGGAAGTATTTCTTTTATAGTGGGATATTTTTCACCTATTAGGGCTATTATCGTGGGGATTTTTTTGATCTTTATTGGCGAAATTTTGCGTTCTTATACAGGGATATATGGCTTATTTTTGGGTATGTTAGGCATAGGTTGTGGTATAGCAATCGCTAATGTTTTATTGCCTAGTTTTATTAAAGAAAAATTTCCTAAAAAAATAGCAAGTATGATGGGGGTTTATAGTCTTATTTTAAGTATTTCTTCTATAGCAGGGGTAGCTTTAGCTATACCTTTACTTAGCGTGTTTGATTTAGCAGGTGCTATGTTTTTTTGGGCGATTTTTTCTTTTGTAGCTTTGGTGGTTTATTATCCTCAAGCCAAAAATGGTAGATTTTTTCGTGCTAAGAAAAAAAGTTCTAAAAAAATCAATCTTTTTACAAATGCAACCACTTGGAAGATCACTCTTTTTATGGGATTTCAAAGTTTTTTAGCTTATTCTTTGTTTTTTTGGTATGTTCAAATCGTTGTAGAAAAAGGTTTTGATAAAGAATTCGCTACAAATATGGTTCTTTTTGCTCAGCTTGTTGCAGCCCCAGTGTCCCTTTTTGGCCCATTGCTTTTAGGAAAATTAAGGCAAAAATTACATACTCCTTATATAGCAAGTTTATGTAGTATGTATGTAATCGCTTTTGCCATGCTTTTTGTTTTTGATAGTAAAACTTCTATTATTATTAGTGCTTTTATCATGGGCTTTCCATGGGGTGGGGTTTTTGGTATTGCATTGCTTTTTATCGCGCAAAAAAGTTCAAATACCCAAGTAGCAGCAAAGCTTTCTGCTTTAGCTCAAGGTTTTGGGTATTTAATCGCAGCACAAGGGCAGTGGATTATAGGCTTTTTACATGATAAATTTGAGAATTTTTCACTTGCTATTTTGATGTTGATTTTTGTAGGGATTTTGGTAAATATCTTTGGATATTTATCGTATAAAAGCCAAGTTATCAGATAGTGCTTTTTCTAGTAAAATATCCCCACCATTTTTTTGTGCTATATTTTGCAATCTTGTGGAAATATCTTCTAAGTTAAGTTTTAACATTGCTTTGAAAAAATCATCAAGATTGATCGAATCTTGCGTGAAAATTTGACATAAAGCTTGATCTTGTAAAAATTTAGCATTAAAGTATTGATGATTTTTAGCTGCATGAGGATAAGGTATGAAAATAGCAGGCAAGGTGTTAGCACAAAGTTCAAAAAGGGTGCTTGCACCTGCTCTTGATATAGCTAGATCTGCATTTTTCATTTTTTCTTCCAAATTTGAACTAAAGTCAAAAACATCAGCTTGGATATTTAAGCTTTGGTAGTGTTTTTTGCATTTTTCAAAATCATTTTTTCCACATTGATGGATGATTTTGATATTTTGTTCTTGAAGCTTTGGGGCGAGATTTAAAGCTAGTTCGTTTATAAAACTAGCTCCTTGTGATCCTCCTAGGAAAATAATATTTTTTAATTCTGTGCGAGTCCTAGCATTATCAAAAAATTTATTTGCCACAGGATAAGGACTAAATTCTTTTTCAAAGGCGCTAAAAAATTTTGTAGCGAAAGGTTTCAAAAGCATGTTTAAAGAGCCACTTTTTGAATTTTGCTCGTGTATAAAAAGAGGCAAATGTGAGAATAAAGCCGCAAAAGATGCAGGAGCTGCACTATATCCACCTACACTAAAAACGGCTTGGATGTGGTATTTTTTAAAAATTTCTCTACAATCTTTGGAGAGTTTTAAGGTGTGGAGTAAAGAACTAATTTTGCCAAATTTGTTTTGATTAACCACTCCTTTAGAGCTTAAAAAAAATTTTTCCTTAAAACGTACTTCATTTTCAAACCAAGCTTTATCTTGACCATTTTGACTACCTATGTATACACATTCTATATTTTTTTTAATCGCACTTTCTAATAAGCAACGCACTATGGCCAAATGTCCTCCAGTTCCGCCACCTGTTAAAGCTATTGTCATAATTTAACCTTTTTTGAAATCATTAATACATATCCTATACCTATACAAATTGCCCACATTGAACTTCCTCCATAACTTAAAAGTGGAACAGCCACACCTTTTAGTGGAGTAAGAGAAATAATACCAAAAGCATTCATAAAAAAGGAAAAAAGTAAAAGTAAGGCTATGCCTGAACAGAAAATAAAATCTTGTTTAGCTTCGCATCTTCCTGCAATTCTAAAAATTCTTAAAATCATCCAAAGATAAATATAACAAATAACTCCAAGACCCAAAAGTCCTATTTCTTCAGTAATTCCTGAAAGAATAAAGTCAGTATGTACTTCACTTAAAAAGCCTAATTTAAAAGTTCCAAGTCCTAAGCCTTCGCCAAACATTCCTCCATGGGCTATAGCATTTAAAGAGTGCGAAATCTGATAAGGTTCGCTGTTGCTACTTACTCTTAAAGCATTTGCCAACCAATCAGGAAGCATAGGTAAAAAAGCATCTTGTATATTCCCCCACCAAGAAGCAATTCTTTGAATTCTTCTTTGATTACTAGAAATTACCATTATACCTATCATCATAATGATTAAAGTTCCAAAAGCAAAAAGTCTTTTACTAGCTCCTGCAAAAAAAGCTAAAGCTAGAATTAAAAAGAAAGAAATTATACTTTGTCCTAAATCGTTTTGAGTGATATAAATATATCCTATAACTATAGAAGCTAAGATACAATAAGGCAGAAGAATTAGAGCCTCGTGTCTGATAGCTTTTTTGCTATCATCAATACGCCTTGTATAGCTCCATGCTAAAAAATAAATCAATCCTATTTTAAAAAATTCCACAGGAGAGATAGAGAGTGGGCCTAAGCGTATCCAGCGTTTAGCTCCTCCGCTAGCTGTTGCTAGTGCAGAAGGTAAAAATGGTAAAATGATGATAAAGATAAAAGAAACAATCAAAATAGCTAAAATAATTTTTTTAGAAAGTGCTTTATCAGGATCCAAACGAGAAATAAAAAACATTATAAGTATGCCACTAATTCCAAAAAAAAGCTGACGAATAAAAAAATGAAACTCGCTATAGTCAAGAAAAAGAACAGTAAAAGCTGTAAGAGAGTATGAAAATACTATTCCTATGGTGATTAAAATACAACTTAAATAAAATAATCTTTTATCAGCAACCATTATAATTATAACTTTTCTTTATTGGAATTAAAATTTTAAAAAGTTTTATTATAACTAAAATAAATTAAATTTTTTGCTAAGTTTTTGTAAGGAAAATTTGCTAAAATTAACAATAAAAATATAACAAAAAAGGCAAATTATGAATCAAATCCATAAAATTCTCATAGCAAATAGAGCTGAAATAGCTGTTAGAGTAATCCGCGCTTGTAGAGATTTGCATATTAAAAGTGTTGCAGTTTTTACAGAGCCTGATCGTGAATGTTTGCATGTAAAAATCGCAGATGAGGCTTATCGCATAGGAACGGATGCTATAAGAGGATATTTAGATGTTGCTCGCATTGTCGAGATTGCTAAGGCTTGTGGTGCTGATGCGATCCATCCTGGTTATGGATTTTTAAGTGAGAATTACGAATTTGCTAAGGCTTGTGAAGATGCTGGAATTATTTTTATAGGTCCAAAATCTGAAGTAATCCATAAGATGGGAAATAAAAATATCGCTCGTAAGTTAATGGCTAAAAATGGCATACCTATTGTTCCAGGGACTGAAAAATTAAATTCCTATAGCATGGAAGAAATTAAAATTTTTGCTGAGAAGATTGGTTATCCTGTTATTTTAAAAGCTTCAGGTGGTGGAGGTGGACGTGGAATTCGCGTTGTTCATAAAGAACAAGATCTTGAAAATGCTTTTGAATCTTGCAAAAGAGAAGCTTTAACATACTTTAATAATGATGAAGTATTTATGGAAAAATATGTAGTTAATCCTAGGCATATAGAATTTCAAATTTTAGGAGATAACTATGGAAATATTATCCATCTTTGTGAAAGGGATTGTTCTATCCAAAGAAGACATCAAAAGGTAATTGAGATAGCGCCTTGCCCTGGAATTTCAGATAATCTTAGAAAAACCATGGGTGTTACAGCTGTGGCAGCTGCTAAGGCTGTAGGTTATACAAATGCTGGAACTATAGAGTTTTTGCTTGATGATTATAATCGCTTTTATTTTATGGAAATGAATACAAGAATTCAAGTTGAACATCCAATTACTGAAGAAATTACAGGTATTGACCTTATTGTAAGACAAATTCGTATTGCAGCAGGAGAAATTTTGGACTTAGAACAAAGCGATATTAAACCTAGGGGTTTTGCTATTGAAGCTAGAATTACTGCTGAAAATGTATGGAAAAATTTTATTCCAAGTCCTGGAAAAATAGGAGAATACTACCCAGCTCTTGGACCATCTGTTAGGGTTGATAGTCATATTTATAAAGACTATACTGTGCCGCCTTATTATGATTCCATGCTTGCAAAGCTTATTATTAAAGCAACAAGTTATGATTTAGCGGTTAATAAACTTGAGCGTGCTTTGAAGGAATTTGTGATTGATGATATTAGAACAACGATACCATTTTTAATTGCCATTACAAAAACAAGAGAATTTAGAAGAGGGTATTTAGACACCTCTTTCATAGAAACACATATGCAAGAATTATTAGAAAAAACAGAAGATCGTCATCAAGAAAACAAAGAAGAAGTTATAGCTGCAATAGCTGCTACGCTTAAAAAAATACGAGAAAGTAGAGAATAATAGATGGATTTTTTAGACAGTCTTAAAAGTATTAAAAAAGAAATACAAGCTAACGCCAATACTCCAAAATTAGCGAAGAAATCAAGCAAGAGTGGTGCAAGTGTAAAAAATTTAGAAAAACTAGCTAAAGATATTCGCGAAAAAAATCAAGAAACAAACATAGATAAGGAAATGCAAGAAATTTTCTTAAAGCAAGAAAAACTACAGGATGAATTTTCCGAATTTATCAAAAATGCAGATATTAAGAAAATTTAATGCTTGAGATTGGTTTTTGTACTCTTGAAGATCAGTGTCCTTACTTAAAAGATAAACGCTCAAGAATAGAGTATAAATACATTGAAAATTGCCCTAAAGAAATCAATAATGGGCTAATAAAACGAGGTTGGCGTCGTTTTGGTAGGTATTTTTCACGCCCTATTTGTAAAGATTGTGATGAATGTTTAAGTCTTAGAATTTTAGTTAATGAATATAATTTTTCAAAAAGTGAAAGAAGGGTTATAAATAAAAATATTAACACCAAAGTTATGCTTAGAACACCCAATTTAAGCAATGAACATTTGTTTTTATATGATAAATACCATCGTTTTATGGAAGAAAAAAAGAACTGGAAGCGTTATGATTTAAGCTTTAAGCAGTATTATAATCTTTATGTCGATGGTTTTATGAATTTTGGATATGAGCTTGCATTTTATATAGAAGATAAGCTCGTTTGTGTTGATTTGATTGATATTTTAGAGGATGGAATTTCAAGCATTTATTGTTTTTATGATCCTGATTTTTCGTATTTTTCTTTGGGTAAATTTTCTTTGCTCAATGAAATACAAATAGCTAAAAAAATGAACTTAGATTATATTTATCTTGGGTATTTTGTAAAAAAGTGTCAATCTTTATCTTATAAAGCCGATTATACACCCAATGAAATTTTAAAAGGCACTAAAGAGCTTTTTGAAAATGAGGTTTTATGGGAGAAATAGATGCAAATCGTGCAAACTTTAGAAACTATCAATGTTAATACAGATGATATTAGCGTATTTCAGTATTTTAAAGACTTGATTACCAAAAATTTCACAAAGGTCATAGGACGAAAAAATAAAATTTTTTCTTTTTTTGAAGAAAATGAAATTCCACAGCGTCGTTATTTCTTAAAAGTTTTAGATCAAAAATATCGCAAAAGTACAAATGAAGGTATAGAGAATTTACAAGATGCTCATTTTAAAACTTTTAGATTAAATTTTGAGCAAAATAATATGCTTAAGCCTATGTTGTTTATCAAGATTGATTTTGCTGCGGGTAGAATTTTGATGAAGTTAAGCTCTAATGAAAAATTATTTGTTACTTATATAAGAAATTATTTTCAAGATCATAATATAGAATACAATGAAATGACAAATATTCTAATTTTAGAATATAAAAACGAGAATACCCTTGAACTTTTTGAAGCTTTTGCGGATGAGAGCGAGCACTTAAAATATTGCGTGAATTTTGAAGTTGACCGCGAAGAGTATAAAAAATTTCGCCAAAATATTCACAATAAAGAAAATATGAAATGGAAATTTAATGCTTTAGCTAAGCTTTTTAGTAATTATTTTAATACTTTAGAATGCACTCCGCAAAATGATCTTAGTGAAATCAGACAAAAATATTTGATTTTGGTAAAACTTTATCATCCTGATTTTCATCAAGGAAAAAGTGCAATAGAAAAAGCTTACGCAAGAGAGCAGTTTGAAAAAATACAAATTGCCTATGATAACTTAAAAGCACTTTATAAGAATAATACTTAAAAAAATTAAATTAATCATTTTGGTTAATTTAATTTTTCCCTCTCATAAATTTTTCTTAATTTGCTATCTAGTTTAAAACAAAATTTAAAAAGTGCAGGTACTACGAGTAAGGTAAGCAAAGTCGAACTTATAAGCCCAAAGATAATGGCTATTGCCATAGGAGAATTGGCTTCATAGCCCGCACCCCTTGAAAGAGCAAGCGGGAGCATAGCAAAAATCATAGCAAAAGTTGTCATCAATATAGCCCTTAAGCGTGATTTTCCAGCGATTAAAAGAGCTTTATCAGGATCTAAACCTTCATGGCATTTTTTATTGGCCACATCTACGAGTAAAATAGCATTTTTCCCCACCATACCAAAAAGTAAGATGATGGCAATAAGTACAAAAAGCGAAAAATTATGCCCTGTGATAAAAAGCCCTATAGAAGCTCCGCCAAAGGCTAAAGGCATGGTTATCATGATGATTAAAGGCAGAATAAAACTTTCATAAAGTGCGGCTAAAACAAGATAAATTAAAACAAAAGCAAGTACTACTGCCATAGCAAAACCTTGCACGGTTTCACCTAAAAGATTGATAAAGCCTGAAAAAGCATAGCTAAGACTTGCATTATTATTTAAAATTTTATCCATATTATCTAGTAAAAGTTTTTGCACCGCTCCTAAGGAAAGATCATTTACTCCAGCTGTGATTTTCACAGAGCGGTTTTTATTATAACGATTGATAGTTTTTAAATCCTTACTGTATATAAAATCCACCACGCTTGAAAGTTCTAAATTTACACCTTGGTTGTTTTTAATACTAATGCGTTTTAAAGCTTCTATGTCTTTTTTAAATTCTGGAGCAAAACTTAGGATAATATCATCTTTTGAATTGTCTCTATCCATACTTCCTACGCTAAGTTGCGAGAAAGAATACCCTAAAACCCCAGCGATATATTCAGGATTGACATCTAAAAGTTTAGCTTTTTCTTTGTTGATGTGTAAGGCTACTTCATCTTTTGTAGCATTGGCATTATCGCTTATATCTACAATGCGTGCATTAGTGCCTAAAATTTCTTTTGCTCGAGAAGCTGCTTCTTTTAGTGTGTTTAAATCATCTCCTAAGATTAAAAACTGCACGGGATCATCAATGCCTGCACCCTCTATCTTTGGAAGTTCTAAAATTTTGATTTTTAAACTTTCATCTTGAAATTTTTGACGATATAAACTTACTATAGTACTTTGTCTTAAATTTCTTTCGTCTAAATTTTTAAGTTTAACATAAATTTTAGCCTTTGTAGCATCTTTGGCATCATCATAGCCTACAAGTAAAAAAGCGTATTTGACATTGCTATCATTTTTGATTTTTTCAAGCAAATTTAAACTTTTTTCTTTCATGGCTTCTAAACTTAAATCTTTTTTGCTTTCAAGTAAAACTTGAATTTCGCTATCATCTTCCATAGGTAAAAAATCAAGCCCTATACGGGTAGCTAAAGCAAAAGAAAGCCCTACAAAAACAAGAGTGGCTAGGATAAATTTTGCTTTATTTTGTAAAATTTTATAGAGTAAATTTTCATACTTTTGCTCTATTTTTTCAAAAAAAGCTTCTGTTTTTTCATAAAACTTACTTTCTTTTGGATTTAAAAATCTTGCTCCAATACTAGGTATTAGAAATACAGAAACCAAAAAGCTTATCACTATCCCACTTGCAACGCTTATGCCTAAGGCATTGAAAAAAAGCCCTGGTATAGAGTTCATATAAGAAATAGGGATAAAAACACAAAGTAAAACTATACTGATGCTTAAAACGCTAAAACCTATTTCATTGATACCTAAAAAAGCAGCTTGTAAAGGCGGATAAGTTTTTAGTTTTTTAGCGATATTTTCAATCACTACTATAGCATCATCGATAAAAATTCCTATGCTTAAGGTTAAAGCTATAAAAGTTAAGCGGTTTAAATCATAACCTAAAAGATCGATAATAAAAAAAGTTGAAATGATAGAAGTAGGTATAGCTATGCAAGCAATGAGAGTTGCACTTAAATTTCTTAAAAATAAAAATACAATTACAAGGGTTAGAAAAATTCCCAAAACCATATCAAAAATCACTTGAGAGAGATGCTTGTGGATATTTAAGCTTTTATCATAAAGCATATTAATGCTTATATCTTTTGGAATTTGTTTTTCTAAAATAGGCAAGGCATTTTTGACATTTTTAATCATTTCAAGGGTGTTATAATTTGTGATTTTTCCGAGTTCTAAAAGCACTCCTTCTTTACCTTCGTATAAAGCACTTTGTTTTTCATCTTCATAAAGGCTTGAAATATTAGCAATATCGCTTAAAAATACCCCTGTTTTTATGCGAAGATTACTAAGTTCTTCTAAATTTGTGGCTTCAAAATAGCCTTTGATGATATAGTTATCTTGATTGTTATTAAGTTCGCCTAGGGCTTGTTTAAAATTTTGACTTTTGATGATATTTGCTACATCAAGGGCGTTAAGATTGTATTTTCTAAGTTCATTTGGTTTTAATTCTATGCGAATTTGGGGTTCTAAAAAACCTTTAGCTTCGATTTTACCTACTCCTTCAACTCTTTGCAAAAAAGGCTTTATTTTATCATTGATTTCACGCATGAGTTGTAATTTATCTTTAGAATATAAAAAAAGCGAAATAGCAGAACCAGAATCTGAACTGATTTTTTCAATTTCAGGCTTAGAAGGTAGGCTTAAAGTTCCTATTTTATCACGCACATCATTAGCAGCTACTTCAAGATTTTTACCCAGTTTAAACTCCACTACACTCACACTAAAATTATCATACGCAGCTGAGGTTATGGTTTTTACTCCATCAATTTCACTTAAAGCATTTTCTATCTCTTTGGTGATTTTTGATTCTACGAAATTTAAGTCCCCATTAACCTTGCTTGTGATTTTTATAAGAGGTATGGAAACATTAGGAAATAAATTTACATTCATGCTAAAAGCAGAGATTAGCCCAAAAATCATAAGAGCTAAGAAAAACATTAGCACGGTAATAGGTCGGTTTATAGCTAGTTTAAACATTTTTAATCTTTAGTGATGATTCTACCTTCGCCAAAAAGCCCCGGTGTTAAATTTGTAGTTTGCACTTCAGCATAAATTTTTCTTGTTTTTACTTCTATACTTGGATAGATAAGGCTGATTTTTCCTTTAAATTCTGTACCATTTTGATCGATTTTATAAAAGAAATCATCGCCTAATTTAACTTTATCTTTGTATTTTTCATCAAAACTTAAAATCAGTTTGCTTTGTGGATAGGAAAAAATTTCTATTAAAGGTTGGGCTACTCCTCCTACTCCTTCGCCCACTTGTATAAATTTGTTTGCGATAATAGCATCATAAGGTGCACGCAATTCTTTTTTTGCCATGATATTTTTATAATAAGCTATATTGATTTTTGCTTTGATTAAATTTAAATTAGCTGCATCAAATTTAGCTTTCATATCTTCATAGCTTTGTTTGTCTATAACATTTTCTACAGCTTTGATTTTTTGCATTCTGCTTTTGGTATTTTCGTATTCTACAAGGGCAAGTTGATAAGAATTTTGAGCATTTTGAAGAGCTATTTTTTCACTTTCTTGATCAAGAGCAAGTAAAAGTTCTCCTTTGCTGACTTTTTGTCCAATTTCTACAGGAATTTTTTGAACTAAACCTATGCTTTCAAGGGCAAGTTTGCTTTGTTTTGATGCTTCTACATTGAAACTTGCGTAAATTTCTTCGCCAAAGGTGCAATTAAAAGCAAGAAGTAAAAATAGAATTTTTTTCATTCTTTAACCTTTGAATTAAGATCTATACCTGCATTAAAATAATAATTTGCTTTAGTAATTTCAAATTCATTTTTAGCAAGCTCTAAATCGCTTTGTGCTTTAAATTTAGCCTCTAAAGCTTGAAGATATTCCACATAAGAAACAAGTCCTGCTTGGTATTTTTTATCTACACTTTCAAAAGCTAAATTTGCAGCATTTAAGCTAAGATTAAGAGCTAAAATTTGTTCTTGTAAAACTTTTAAACTTTTGTCTAAATAATTTAATTCTTCTTTATTTTTTCTCTCACTAAACCTTGCGTTTGCATTGGCTATTTGAACGTTTAAACGCTCTTTTTCAACTTCTTTAGCCCTTGCATTGAAATCAAAAATTTTCCATTCCATACCTAAAATAAACTGATTACCTTGAGAATATTTTTCTAAGAATTGATCCGCTAAATTTGCAAAAGGAGCCGGAACTTTTGGATTATAATTGTTTTTATAAAAGTTAAAATTATCTTGAATATAAAATTTTGGAAAATATTCAGCTTTTGCTAAATTTACACTTTCTTTAGCAAGATTGATTTGTTCTTTAGCTATCATTACTTCATAGTTTTGACTTTTTTCTTGTTGCGGATTTTCTAAAAAAGCATTCCCTTGCACTTTAAAATCTGTATCGCTTAAAATTTTAATCTCTTTTTGTATATTGGCAAGTTTTAATTCATTTTGACTGAGCTCTAATAAGCTTAAATGATATTTGGCTTTAATGCTTTCAAGTTCATTTTTAGGGCTAAGTCCTGCATCGTAAAATTTTTGCAATCTTTCAAAAGTTGATTTTAAAAAAGCTACTTTTTGTTGATTGGCTAGTAAAATTTTTTCAAGACTTAGGGTGTTAAAATAAAGTGTGATTGCATTTAAGGCAAGGTAATTTTTGCTTTGTTCTTTGTCTAAAAGGCTTAATTTTTCTTTGCTTTCTAAAGCCCTTAAATTGGCCTCTCTAGCACCCCCATCAAAAAGCAAAAAATTAAGAGAGACTTTAGCAAATAAACTTTCTTGTGGATCGATGATGAAGCGATCTTTATTATTGGCTACATAAGCTGAGTTTAGACTAAGAGAGGGTAGGTAATTTCTAAAAGCTTGTTCTTTGTCCAAATTTGCTTGTTCGCTTTGCATTTGTTTAATGAGATAGGATTCATTATTTTGACTTAGTGCTATAAATTCGTGCAAATTAGAAGCTAACATTGCTAAGGGATAAAGAGCTAAAAATATAGCTGATTTTAAATATTTTTCAAACATTTGATATTTTAGTATGCTTTATATAAATTTCAATTGAAGTTTTTTATATAAAATAAAATTTATTTGTTTTAAACATAAATTTTGTTAAAATCCTAGCTTTAAAATTTTATATTTAGGATGAAATTTTGTCGGTAAAAAATATTAGAAATTTTTCTATTATAGCTCATATAGATCATGGAAAATCTACTCTTGCAGATAGGATTATTAGCGAGTGTGGTGCTATTAGCGATAGGCAGATGAGTTCACAAGTTATGGATACTATGGATATAGAAAAAGAGCGTGGTATCACCATAAAAGCACAATCAGTGCGTTTAAATTATAAATTTAATAATGAAAATTTTGTTTTAAATCTTATTGATACTCCTGGCCATGTGGATTTTTCTTATGAAGTGAGTCGTTCTTTGGCAAGTTGTGAAGGGGCTTTACTTGTAGTAGATGCTTCTCAAGGTGTTGAAGCACAGACTATAGCTAATGTTTATATAGCACTTGAAAATAATCTTGAAATCATTCCTGTAATTAATAAAATCGATTTACCTAATGCTGATGTTGAAAAAGTCAAGCATGAAATCGAGCATATTATAGGCATAGATTGTAAAGACGCCATTTGCGTGAGTGCAAAAACAGGAGTGGGTATAAAAGAGCTTATAGAAACAATTATCACTAAAATCCCTGCGCCAAAAACAGATGATGAAGCTCCTACTAAGGCTTTAATTTATGATTCTTGGTTTGATAATTATTTGGGTGCTTTGGCTTTGGTTAGGATTTATGAGGGAAGTATAGCTAAAAACGATGAAGTTTTAGTCATGAGTACAGATAAAAAACATATAGTTCAAGATCTTTTTTATCCCCACCCTTTAAGTCCAATTAAAACTCAATCTTTACAATCAGGTGAAGTAGGCGTGGTGGTTTTAGGGCTTAAAACTGTAGGCGATGTACAAGTAGGCGATACTATTACTTTAGTAAAAAACAAAGCTAAAGAAGCCATAGGCGGTTTTGAAAAGGCTAAAGCTTTTGTGTTCGCAGGACTTTATCCTATAGAAACGGATAAATTTGAAGATTTAAGAGATGCTTTGGATAAGCTAAAGCTTAACGATAGTTCTATTACCTATGAGCCTGAAACTTCTTTGGCTTTAGGCTTTGGTTTTAGGGTAGGGTTTTTAGGACTTTTACACATGGAAGTGATTAAAGAAAGGCTTGAGAGAGAATTTAATCTTGATTTAATTGCTACAGCTCCAACTGTGACTTATGAAATTTATCAAACCGATGGAGAGCTTGTTAAAATTCAAAATCCTAGCGAACTTCCTCCTGTTAATAAAATCGATCATATAAAAGAGCCTTATGTTAAAGCCACTATCATTACTCCAAGTGAATTTTTAGGGAATTTAATCACTCTTTTAAATCGCAAAAGAGGAGTGCAGGTTAAAATGGACTATATTACACCTGAGCGTGTTTTATTAGAATATGATGTGCCTTTAAATGAGATTGTGATGGATTTTTATGATAAATTAAAGTCCTTAACAAAAGGCTATGCGAGTTTTGATTATGAACCTATAGAATTTAGAGTAGGGGATTTGGTAAAACTTGATATTAAGGTAGCAGGTGAAAATGTTGATGCGCTAAGCATTATCGTGCCTAATGAAAAAGCACAAAGTAAAGGAAGAGAACTTGTTAGCGCTATGAAAGAAATAGTTCCTAGACAGCTTTTTGAAGTAGCCATTCAAGCAAGTATTGGAAATAAAATCATCGCAAGGGAAACCGTTAAATCCATGGGTAAAAATGTGACAGCAAAATGCTATGGTGGGGATATTACTAGAAAAAGAAAGCTTTTAGAAAAGCAAAAAGAAGGTAAAAAAAGAATGAAAGCTATAGGTAAGGTAAATTTACCTCAAGAAGCTTTTTTGAGTGTTTTAAAGATAGATTGATGATAAATTTAAAACTTGGCTTGAAATTTGCTTGTATTTTTAATACAATTTTAAAATAATTTTCTAAGGAGAAAAAATGTTTAAAAAATTTTTGATTTTTATAGTGCCTATTTTATTTTTGAGCGCTTGTGCAACTAAACAAGATACTTTTGCTCAAGTTAATCAAATTTCTAAAAATTCTCAATGTAGTTCTTGTGAAAGTCCTGATGGCTTTGAAGCAAAGATTAAAGGGCTTTTATACATTAGCGATGTTGGAATTCAATGTTGTGCCAATAAACGCACTTTAGATACCGGTATTGCTTTAAAAAAGGTTTATTTGCATAGATTTTATGATTTAAAAGAAGGACAAAAAGTTTTAAATGCTAAAGGGAAAAAGTTATTTGTTGATGTGAATTTTAATGCGGTATTTTATACTTATTTAAAACAAGAACTTGAAGCTAGAGGAATAGTTGTGCTTGACAATAATGATCAAAATTCACCTTATGTGAGTAAGATTGATTTAGAATTTATATCTTATGGAGCAACTCAAGATACTACAGGATTACATTCAAAACTAGTAGGAGTTTTACAAGTTAGCGATATAAACAAAAATAAGAAATTTACAATCCGCACCAAGCAAGATGTACAAGGTTTCGATGATCTAAAAGAAACAACTTTTTATACTCATTTGTTAATAAAACAAATGGCAAATAAAGCAGCTAGTTTAATTTCTGAACTTTGAGGTGTATAAATTGCGGAGCTTTTGCTCTGCTTTGCTTTTGTGATTTATGTGAGCTAGAGCTTTCTGAATTTTCCTTAAATGTAAGAAAGCTTGATAATAATTTCAAAGTCTATTCTTTTTATAAATACCATGAAATACAACACTTGCTTCACTCTAAACATTATTTTTATGGTTATTTTGTTTATAAAATGCTTGCTAAATTAAGTTTTGCAAAATTTAAAGATTTTTTTGATCCTAGAATGACAATCAATGTTATAGCCTTAGATGATAAGGTTGAAGATATGCTTTATTCGCATTCTGCTATTTTAGCTAGATATCTTAAAACAAAATTTGTAAAACCTGTTTTTAATGTTTTAAAAGCACAAAATCATATTAAATATTCTGGAAAAAGTTTAGAATTTCGTCAAAAACATAAAAGAAATTACAAACTCTTAAAAACCATTCACGAACCTGTAATTTTAGTAGATGATATTGTAACGACTGGTTCTAGCCTTTTGGAAGCTAAAAAAGTTTTAGAAGAAAATAAAATTTCTGTACTTTTTGCTCTTGTTTTAGCTGATGCAAAAGTTTAATATGCTATAATCAAAACTTTGAACTAATAGAAGGATTTTTATGGAGAATATTTTTAGCAAAGATTCTGATATTGAACTTGTAGATATAGAAAATTCTATAAAAAGTAGTTATTTAGACTATTCTATGAGTGTTATTATAGGTCGTGCTTTGCCTGACGCAAGAGATGGTTTAAAGCCTGTTCATAGAAGAATTTTATATGCTATGCAAAATGATGAGGCAAAAAGTAGGACAGATTTTGTCAAATCAGCCCGTATAGTGGGTGCTGTTATAGGTCGTTATCACCCACATGGAGATACAGCAGTTTATGATGCTTTGGTTAGAATGGCTCAAGATTTTTCTATGAGATATCCAAGTATTACAGGACAAGGCAACTTTGGATCTATAGATGGCGATAGCGCTGCTGCGATGCGTTATACTGAAGCAAAAATGAGTAAACTTTCTCATGAACTTTTAAAAGATATAGATAAAGATACAGTCGATTTTGTTCCAAATTATGATGGTTCAGAAAGTGAACCTGATGTTTTACCTTCTAGGGTTCCAAATTTATTATTAAATGGTTCAAGTGGTATAGCTGTAGGGATGGCAACAAACATCCCGCCTCATAGTTTAAATGAGTTGATAGATGGGCTTTTATATTTGCTTGATAATAAAGATGCAAGCTTAGAAGAGATTATGCAGTTTATTAAAGGCCCAGATTTTCCAACAGGTGGAATAATTTATGGTAAAAAAGGTATTATAGAAGCTTATCGCACAGGGCGTGGTCGCGTGAAAGTGCGAGCTAAAACTCATATTGAAAAAAAGACAAATAAAGATGTTATTGTTATAGATGAGCTTCCTTATCAAACCAATAAAGCTAGGCTTATAGAGCAGATTGCAGAGCTTGTTAAAGAAAAGCAAATTGAAGGAATATCTGAAGTAAGAGATGAGAGTAATAAAGAAGGAATCCGCGTTGTTATAGAGCTTAAACGTGAAGCTAAGAGTGAAATTGTTTTAAATAATCTATTTAAATCTACCACTATGGAAAGTACTTTTGGTGTGATTATGTTGGCAATTCACAATAAAGAACCTAAAATTTTCTCTTTGTTAGAACTTTTAAATCTTTTCTTAACCCATAGAAAAACAGTTATTATTAGAAGAACGATTTTTGAACTTCAAAAAGCAAGAGCAAGAGCTCATATTTTAGAAGGTCTTAAAATTGCACTTGATAATATAGATGAAGTGATTGCTTTAATTAAAAACAGTTCTGATAATAATACCGCAAGAGATTCTTTGGTAGCTAAATTTGGTCTTAGTGAGCTTCAAGCCAATGCTATTTTAGATATGAAACTGGGTCGTTTAACAGGACTTGAAAGAGAAAAAATCGAAAATGAACTTGCAGAATTAATGAAAGAAATTGCAAGACTTGAAGAAATTTTAAAAAGTGAAACCTTGCTTGAAAATTTAATTCGCGATGAATTAAAAGAAATTAGAAGTAAATTTGATGTGCCACGTATTACTCAAATTGAAGATGATTATGATGATATTGATATTGAGGATTTGATTCCTAATGAAAATATGGTTGTAACTATTACCCATCGTGGTTATATTAAGCGTGTGCCTAGTAAACAATATGAAAAGCAAAAACGAGGCGGAAAAGGAAAATTAGCCGTTACGACTTATGATGATGATTTTATAGAAAGTTTCTTTACGGCAAATACACATGATACGCTTATGTTTGTAACAGATCGTGGACAGCTTTATTGGCTTAAAGTTTATAAAATTCCTGAAGGCTCAAGAACGGCTAAAGGAAAAGCAGTGGTAAATCTTATTAATTTACAAGCTGAAGAAAAAATCATGGCTATTATTCCAACCACGGATTTTGATGAGAGTAAATCTTTATGTTTCTTTACTAAAAATGGTATTGTAAAGCGTACAAATTTGAGTGAATATCAAAATATCAGAAGTGTAGGAGTTAGAGCGATCAACTTGGATGAAAATGATGAGTTGGTAACTGCTATTATTGTTCAAAGAGATGAAGATGAAATTTTTGCCAGTGGTGGTGAAGAAAATTTAGAAAATCAAGAAATTGAAAATTTAGATGATGAAAATCTTGAAAATGAAGAAAGTGTAAGCACGCAAGGTAAAATGCTCTTTGCAGTAACCAAAAAAGGTATGTGTATCAAATTCCCACTTGCTAAAGTGCGTGAAATCGGTCGTGTAAGTCGTGGGGTGACGGCTATTAAATTTAAAGAGAAAAATGACGAATTAGTAGGTGCAGTTGTTATAGAAAATGATGAGCAAGAAATTTTAAGCATAAGTGCAAAAGGTATAGGAAAACGCACAAATGCTGGAGAATATAGATTGCAAAGCAGAGGTGGCAAAGGTGTAATTTGTATGAAACTTACAGAAAAAACCAAAGATCTTATTAGCGTAGTTATAGTGGATGAAACTATGGATTTAATGGCTCTTACAAGTTCAGGTAAGATGATACGTGTTGATATGCAAAGCATTAGAAAAGCAGGGCGTAATACGAGTGGTGTCATTGTAGTTAATGTGGAAAATGACGAGGTGGTTAGCATCGCTAAGTGTCCTAAAGAGGAAAATGATGAGGATGAGTTAAGCGATGAAAACTTTGGTTTAGATTTGTAATAAGTTTAAAGTTGGAACGCTTATTGCTTTTTATTTTACTAATTACAATATTTTGAAGGTGTAAAAATGAAAAAAATTTATTTTATGCTAGTAATAGCAGGAATTTTCGCTGGTTGTGTACCAAGTGCAAACAGTGCAACTAAAAATTCAAGTGCAAATAGCACTGCTCCATCTCAAGATGTTATCGTGCAAAAAGTCGATAAAGATGATGTGCGTGATATTATCAGAGAAGAAAAAATGTTGGCTCCAGATGCTAGCGAAACGGAACTTAGTTTTACAGCAGTTGGTGAAGGAATTGCTCCAATGAATACAGTTTCTACTGCTCAAGCCCTAGCTTTAGCAAAAAGAGCAGCGATTACAGATGCTTACAGACAGCTTGCAAGTAAGCTTTATGGTGTGAAAGTAAATGGTAAAGACACTGTAAAAGATGCAATGCTTAGAAGTTCAACTATTACTGCGCAAGTAAATGGTTTGATTAAAAATGCAAGTATTATTGATGAGAATTTTAATCAAGGGCTTTATAGAGTAAACTTAGAACTTAAAATCGATGCAGACAAGTGGAAAGAATTGTTTGCTTATTAATCTTTTTTAGCTTTAAGCTTTTTGCCCAAGATGAATTTATTTTTTGGGCAGAGCTTTCTAGTAAAAATTTCATTCTCTTTCATCAAAATCAAAATTTATCCTTAGCAATGACGCAAAGTGAAAATACTAAAGAACAATGGGTATGTGAAATTTCTTATAGTGTTCAAGATTTAAAAGTTTTACCTCGAACTTCTTTAGGATTGATTGATGATAATATGCCAAAAATAACTAAATTTAATTTTTTAAATTCTCATAAAGATGAGTTAAGTGATTGCTTTATAGGAGCTAGAATCAGTGTTAAGGATATTGTTAATACCGACTTATTACGTGCCCAAAGTGAAACCTATGTTAAAATTTTACCCTTACGTTTTACCGTGGAATTTGGCGAACAAAATGCGATAATTTATTATCTTAAAAAAAAGTAAATTCAAAATTAAGCGCAAATTAGATACTATAGCAGAAATTTTTTAAAAGGCTTAGGATGAATTTAGTCATAGTAGAAGATGATATTAATATGCGTAAATCCTTAGAAATTGCATTAGCAGAGTATGAAGAATTTAATATTAAATCTTACAAATCTGCCACTGAGGCTTTAAAAAAAATAGATGAGAATACAGATTTGATTATTACAGATATTAATATGCCAGGAATTGATGGCATAGAATTTGTTAAAGCCTGTGAAAATAAATATGATTTTATTATTATGACAGGAAATGCTACTTTAAGCCGTGCTATAGAAGCGGTTCGTTTGGGAGTAAAAGATTTTCTAACCAAGCCTTTTGATGTTGATACTTTAGTCGAGGCTATTAAGCGTGCTAAAATCATAAGAGAAAAAACAGCCGATAAAAAAAGCAAAAAAAATGAAAAAAAAGAAGAAAATAAAGATTTTTTTTCAACTTCTCCTAATTTAGAAAAAACATTAAATTTAAGTCAAAAAGCGGCTAAAACTGATGCTTCTGTAATGTTTTTTGGAGAGAGTGGAGTAGGAAAAGAGGTATTTTCTCGTTATATTCACACTCATTCTAAACGCTCTAATAAGCCTTTTGTTGCTATTAATATGGCAGCCATTCCTGCAAATTTGATTGAAAGTGAGCTTTTTGGTTTTGAAAAAGGTGCTTTTACTGATGCCAATGCAACTAAAATAGGGCTTTTTGAAATGGCTAATGAGGGCACTTTGTTTTTAGATGAAATTGGCGAAATGCCTTATGAAATTCAAGCCAAACTTTTAAGAGCTTTGCAAGAAAAAGAAATTACGCGACTTGGAAGTACGAAAAGCATCAAAATAGATGTAAGAATTATCAGTGCAACTAATGCAAATTTAGATGAAAAAATAAAAAATGGCGAATTTCGTTCAGATTTATATTATCGTTTAAACACTGTTCCTATTAATATCCCACCTTTAAGAGAGCGCAAAGAAGAAATTTTAGGTATAGCTCAAAAGGTTTTAGAAGATACTTGTAAAGAATATGATTTTAAGGAAAAACAGCTCAGCCAAGAAGCTAAAAATGCTTTACTTGAATATGATTTTCCTGGTAATATTAGAGAATTAATATCCGTTGTACAAAGAGCTTGTATTTTAAGTGAAAATGATGAAATTTCAAGTGAAGATTTGTTCTTAGAAGCTAGAAGCATAAAAAAAGATGTAAAGAATTTAGAGAAAGAATTGATTTGTGAAGTTCTTTTAAGTGTAGATTATGACAAGGATCAAGCTTCTCAAATTTTAGGTATGGATATAAAAATTTTAAATGAAAAAATTAAAAAATATCAAATAAAGGATAAGTAATGTTAAAAAAACAAAAAATAGCCATTGTGGGTGCTACTGGTGCGGTTGGGGAAGAGCTTTTAAATGTTTTAGATGAACTTGATTTCCCAGTGGAAAGTATTTTACCTTTAGCAAGTGCAAAAAGTGTAGGTAGTGAAGTAGAATTTAAAGGCAAAACTTATAAAGTCAAAGAACTTACTGAAAATGTATTTAAAGAAAATCCTATTGATATTGCTTTTTTTAGCGCAGGTGGAAGTGTGAGTGAAAAATATGCTAAATTTGCAGTAGAATCGGGTGCTGTTGTTATTGATAATACAAGTCATTTTAGAATGGAAAAAGATGTTCCTTTGGTGGTTCCTGAATGCAATCCTGAGGATATTAAAGATTGGAAAAAAACAGGGATTATTGCTAATCCAAATTGTTCTACTATACAAATGGTACAAGTTTTAAAACCTTTAAATGATGCATTTAATTTAAAGCGTGTTGATGTAAGTACCTATCAGGCTGCAAGTGGAGCAGGAAAAGAAGGAATGCAAGAATTGGTTGAAGCCATGCAAAGTTTTTTTGCTTTTAAACTTGATGAATTTGAACCTCAAACTTTTCCTTATACTTTAGCACTTAATCTTATTCCACAAATTGATGTTTTTATGGATAATGATTACACTAAAGAAGAACTTAAAATGGTCAATGAAACTCAAAAAATTTTACATAAAAATTTAGAAGTTTCAGCAACTTGTGTAAGAGTGCCTGTTTTAAGAAGTCATAGCGAAGCCATTACTATGCATTTTGAAAAAGAAATAGATGTAAAAAAAGCTAAAGAAATTTTAGAAAAAGCACCAAGTGTTGTTGTCATAGATGATCCTAAAAATAAAAAATACCCTAT
The DNA here is from genome assembly GCF_004379015.1 of Campylobacter sp. US50a. Classification (NCBI taxonomy): domain Bacteria; kingdom Pseudomonadati; phylum Campylobacterota; class Epsilonproteobacteria; order Campylobacterales; family Campylobacteraceae; genus Campylobacter; species Campylobacter sp. US50a. Next base: position 115,351 of record NZ_RYYJ01000002.1, read on the forward strand.
GCCTTTAATGACTAGCGATACTAATGAAACTTATGTAGGAAGAATTCGTGCTGATGTGTATGATAAAAAAATACTCCATCTTTGGTGTGTGGCAGATCAAATTCGTGTAGGTGCTGCAACAAACGCTGTGCGTATTGCGCAAAAATGGTTAGAATTAAAAAATAAATAAGGAAAAAAATGTTAGAGAAAATATTTGAATCTTTACTTGTTAGAAGTCGTATTGTTACAATTTTACCCGTAATTTTTGGTTTAATTGGAGCTTTTGTATTGTTTTTTATTGCAAGTTATGATGTTTTAAAAGTTATATTTTATACTTATAATTATTTTTTTGATGCAGGTTCTAATGTGGATTTGCATGAGGATGTGGTGGCTTTGATTATAGGAGCTGTTGATCTTTATCTTATGGCTTTAGTTTTGTTTATTTTTTCTTTTGGAGTTTATGAGCTTTTTATCAGTGAAATAGAAGAATTTAAACAAACAAAACAAAGCAAGGTTTTAGAGGTGCATAGCTTAGATCAATTAAAAGACAAGCTTGCAAAAGTTATCATTATGGTCTTAGTGGTAAATTTCTTTCAAAGGGTTTTACAGATGAAATTTGCTACTCCTGTGGATATGGCTTTTCTTGCTGGATCGATTTTAGCTCTTTGTGTAGGACTTTATTTTTTACATAAAGGTGGTCATTAACAAGGATTATCTTTTTTTGATATAATCGTTTTTTGTGTTTAAAGAATAAAAATGAAAAAAATGTTTTTAATTGGTATGATTTTAAATCATTTTGTTTTTGCAGCTCCGTTAGATGAAGTCTTTAAAGATATAGAAGTTTCAGGGACTGTTCGTTATCGCTATGATATTAAAAAAGAAAAAAAATACAACAAAAAAACACATAGATATCAAAATAAAACACAAACGGAAATTACAATAAAATAAGGAAAATCATGATTATACGATGGTTGTTTATTAGTTCAATATTTGTTGTTGCGCTTTTTGGTATTAACTTGAAATCATTTTTTACTTATACCTTTGATGCAAATAAGCAATATGATATGGAAAAAGCGAAGGCTTTGTATTTTCAAAATAAATGCAATACTTGCCATGGAGATAATGCTGAAAAGAGTGTTATAGGATCTAGAATTTTAAAAGATATGTCTCCTGAGGATATTAAAGGAGCTTTGATAGGTTATACTCTTGATAGTAGCAGTTCTACAACAGCTTCTCAAATGGCTTTTTATGCTAGAAATTTAAGCCACGAGGATATAGATAATATTATTGCTTATATTAAAGGTGGAAATTTTGCGCTTGATTTGCAAGTAAAAGACCTTCTTGAAGAAGAACCTGCGCAAAAAACAAAACATAATATATTTCTAAAATAAAATGTAAAAACTATAATTAAAAGGAATGCTATGAAAAAACTAACTTTAACTTTAAGTGTTTTAACTATGGTAAATTGCTTATATGCTAAGGATATTAATATAGGAGTAGTTTTACCTTTAACTGGAACTGTGGCAGCTTATGGGCAAGATGTTTTTAACGGAATTGAACTGGCTAATAAGCTACAACCAAAACTTTCAAATGGAGATGTTATTAAACTTATCACAATAGATACAAAAGGAGATAAGCTTGAAACTTCAAACGGAGTTAATCGTTTAATAGCAACAGATAAAGTCCTTGGGATTATTGGTGAAGCTACAACTCCAAATACTATTCAAGCTATTTCTATAGCAGAAGAGAAAAAAATTCCCCTAATAGCTCCAGTGGCATCTGGAGATAAATTGCTAGATAAAAAGAAATATGCAAGTAGAGTTTGTTTTAAAGACAGTTTTCAAGGAGATAAATTTGCTACTTATGTATCTAAGGATTTAGGGCTTAAAAATGCTGTTATCATCATAGATCAAAGCAATGTTTATTCTTTAGGTTTGGCAAGAGCTTTTGAAAATTCTTTTAAGAATAATGGTGGGAAAATTATAAAAAAACTTGTTATTAATTCAGGAGATAAAGATTTTAGAGCTGTGGTTTCTCAACTTAAGAGTTTAAATCCTGATTTTGTTTATATGCCTATTTATCATCCTGAAGCTGCTTTAATTGCGAGACAAGCAAGACAAATTGGTTTTGATAAACTTTTAGCAGCAGGAGATGGTGTTAATAATCAAACTTTTATAGATCTTGGCGGGAGTGCTGTTAATGGAGTAATTTTCACTGATAGTTTTGATTATAACAATCCATTTACACAATTAGGAAAAGATTTTGTTGCAGCTTATGAGAAAGTTAAAGGAACAAAAGAACTTCCAGCATTTTCGGCTATGGGGGCTGATGCGTATTTTGTAATGTTGAATGCTATGAATGCTTGCGTTGATAATCTTAGCAGTGAATGTATTAATAGCAAAATTCATCAAACTAAAGATTTTCAAGCTGTTGGTGGTGTGATTAGCATAGATGAAAGCGGTAATGCTATTCGTTCTGTTGTGATTAAAGAAATTCAAAATCAAAAACAAAATTATAAAACAATTATAAATCCATAATTACTAAAATAAAGGTAGAGAATGAAAAAAAGTTTAATTTTAGCAAGTATTCTAGGTTTAAGTTTAAGTGCTGCGGAAGTCAAAATAGGAGTTGTTTTACCACTTAGCGGAGCTACTGCAGCATATGGACAAAGTGCACTAGAAGGGATTAAACTTGCAAATTCAATGCAATCAACTTTAAGTAATGGAGATAAGGTTTCTCTTGCTATTATTGATACTAAGGGTGATAAATTAGAATCTTCGAGTGGAGCAAATCGTTTAATTTCTCAAGATAAAGTTATAGGTCTTATAGGGGAAATGGTTACTGCTAATACATTGCAAGTTATGCGCGTAGCAGAAGATAATAAAATTCCATTGATCGCTCCTGCTGCAACTGGCGATAGATTGCTTGATAAAAAAATATATTCTTCTCGAGTATGTTTTATGGATAGTTTTCAAGGTTCATCTTTAGCAAAATATGTTTTTTCAAAACTTAATTACAAAAGTGCTGTTATTGTGGTAGATCAAAGCACTGACTATTCTTTAGGTTTAGCAAAAGCTTTTGAAAAACAGTACAAGTCTAATGGTGGTCAAATTCTTAGAATTTTAAGAGTTAATTCAGGTGATAAAGATTTTAGAGCTATTGTAGCTCAAGTTAAAAGTTTAAATCCAGAATTTATTTTTTTACCGCTTTATTATAGTGAAGCTTCTTTATTTGTAAGACAATCAAAACTCGCAGGTTTAAATATTCCTATGGGCTCTGCAGATGGAGTTGCTGATCAAACTTTTATTAGTTTAGCTGGAGATGCAAGCGAGGGTTATATTTTCACAGATAGTTTTGATGCTAATAATCCAACTACAAAATTAAGCAAAGAATTTATCAGTGTTTATGAAAAAGCTAAAGGAACAAAAGAAGTTCCAAATTTTTCGGCTATGGGTGCTGATGCGTATTTTGTAATGCTAAATGCTATGAATGCTTGCGTTGATAATCTTACTAGTAAGTGCGTCAATGAAAAAATTCACCAAACTAAAAATTATCAAGGTGTTTCTGGTGTTATTAGCATTGATCAAACAGGAAATGCAACTCGTTCTGTAGTGGTTAAAGAAATTAAAAATCAAAAGCAAAATTATAAAGATATTATCAATCCTTAAAGGAAAAATAGAAAGATTATGGATTCTACTTTATTTTTACAACAACTTGTTAATGGGCTTAGTTTGGGTAGTATGTATGCTCTTATTGCTGTTGGCTATACTATGGTTTATGGCGTGTTAAGACTTATTAATTTTGCTCACGGCGATATTATGATGGTTGGTGCTTATGCAGCTCTTTTTTGCATGACTAATCTAAATGTTCCTTTTCTAGGAGCTTTGTCTTTAGCAATGATTTTTGCTGCCTGTGTTGGAATAGCTACAGATAGAATTGCTTATAAACCTTTAAGACAGGCTCCTAGAATTTCATTGTTGATTACAGCAATTGGTATTAGTTTTTTCTTGCAAAATCTTTTTAATATGCTTTTTACTTCAACACCTAGAACTTTTACACCGCCAAGTTATTTTGAGGAAAGTGTTAATTTTGATGGAGTGATAACAACTTATGGTTCTTTAATGGTTCCTGCTCTTACATTTGTTATTTTAATAGCAGTGTTATGGATTTTATATAAAAGCAAATATGGTATAGCTATTCGTGCTTTGGCATTTGATATACAAACAGTAAATTTAATGGGTATAGATGCAAATCGTATTATTGCTATAGTTTTTGCCCTAGGTTCAGCTTTGGCAGCAGTTGGGGGTGTTTTTTGGGCCGCAAATTATTACTCTGTCGAACCTACTATGGGAACTTTAATAGGTTTGAAAGCTTTTGCTGCTGCAGTTTTAGGAGGTATAGGTTCTGTAGTAGGTGCAGTTTTAGGTGGACTTATTATAGGATTTACTGAAGTTGTTGTTGTGGCTTTTTTTCCAGATTTATCAGGTTTTAAAGATGCATTTGCTTTTATTTTTTTGGTGTTTATATTGTTATTTAGACCTACGGGAATTTTAGGTATAAATTTTGAAAAGAGTAGGTTTTAATGATGGTTAAAATTAAGGTTTCGCATTTAATCTTTTTGATTGCTTCAATTATTTTTATTTTCATTTCTCCTTATATTTTTGGGGACTATGGATTAAATATTGTTAATCAAATTGCTATTTTTATTATTTTGGCTGTGAGTTACAACCTTATTAATGGTGTAACTGGACAATTTTCACTAGAGCCCAATGGATTTGTTGCGATTGGAGCTTATGCGGCTGCTTTAGTTCTTTTAAGTGCTGATGCGAAAAATGATCAGTTTTTTTTAGATGGTCCTAGTTCTTTTATTTTAGCTATCCATTCAAATTCCTTTATTCTAGCTTTAATTGTAGCTGGAATTTGTTCATCTTTACTTGCCCTGATTTTGGCTTTTGCTGTATTTCGCGTGAGAGGGGATTATTTAGCTATTGTAACTTTAGGCTTTGGAATAATTATTAAAATAGCTGCTATTAATTTTCCTTCTATTACTAATGGCTCAAGAGGACTGGTAGACATTCCACAATTTTCCACGATCTATTGGACGGGTGGTATTGCTATTGTAGCGGTTATTTTAATTTTAAATATAGTTTATTCTAAATATGGTCGTGCAATGAAGGCTATAAGAGATGATGAAGATGCTGCAAGTGCTATGGGAATAAATACTTTTTGGATAAAAACTTTAGCTTTTAGCACTTCGGCATTTTTAGAAGGTGTAGGTGGAGGACTTTTAGCTTGTCTGTTGACTACTGTATCTCCAACTCAATTTGATTTTTTACTTACTTTTCAGCTTTTGATTATTATTGTTTTGGGTGGACTTGGTTCTACTACAGGTGCTATTATAGGTGCGATATTGGTTATTGGTGGAAGTGAGTGGCTTAGATTTTTAGATGAGTTAAATATAAAAATAGATTCTTTAAATCTTGATATCCAATCAACACCAGGACTTAGAATGGTTGTTTTTTCTATTGTTCTGATTTTAGTAATGCTTTTTGCAAGAAAAGGTATAATGGGTTATTATGAGTTGAGTGATGTGGTTAGAGGGATTAAAAAGCGTTTTAAAAGGAGTAAAAAATGATTTTGGAACTAAAACAAATTTCAAAAAGTTTTGGTAGTGTTAGGGCTATCAATGAAACTTCTTTTAAAATCAATGAGGGTGAAATTTTTGCTTTAATTGGACCTAACGGGGCTGGTAAAACAACTCTTTTTAATATTATAACAGGTAACTATAAACCTAGTTCAGGTTCGGTTGAATTTCTAGGAGAAAGAATTGATCACTTAAAACCTCATAAAATTGTGCATTTAGGAATAGCTAGAACATTTCAAAATATTAGACTTTTTTCAAGTATGAATGTGCTTGAAAATGTTCTTATTGGTTTTAATAAACAAATGAAATATAATATTTTTGAAGCCTTTTTGCATTTAGGACGTTTTGGAAAAATAGAACAAGTATTTAAAGAGAAGGCTTATGCAATATTAGAAGAACTTGGTATTGCAGAATTTGTTCATGAAAAGGCTACTAGCTTAAGTTATGGACAACAAAGAAAAGTTGAGATTGCAAGAGCAATGGCTACTCGGCCAAGATTATTATTGCTTGATGAGCCAGCCGCTGGGATGAATAGCTCTGAGAGCGATGAACTTGCTGAGCTCATTTTTAAATTACGAAAAGATTATAAAATTAGCGTTTTACTTATAGAGCATGATATGAAATTTGTAAATAAATTGTGTGATCGCGTATTGGTGCTTGATTATGGAAAAACAATTTTTGAAGGTAAACTTTGCGATGCTGTAAATCATAAAGAAGTAATTGCTGCGTATTTAGGGGATTTTGATGCTAATAGTTAAAGATTTGCATGTTTATTATGGATTAATTGAAGCTGTTAAAGGGATTGATTTTAAAGTGGAAACAGGTCATATTGTTTCTCTTATAGGTTCAAATGGAGCAGGTAAAACTTCAACTTTAAATGCGCTTTTAAACTCAGTTAAAAGAACTGGTGAGGTTAATTTCTTAGGTTATGATACTAAAAGGCATTTAACTCATACTTTAGTTCAAAAAGGTATAGCTTTAGTTCCTGAAGGAAGGCGTGTTTTTATCAATTTAAGCGTAGAGGAAAATTTAAAAATAGGTGCTTTTAATAATGCTGAAAATTATGAGCATTTAAGAGAGCAAATGTATAAACTTTTTCCAAGACTTGCAAGCAAAAAGCATGCTTTAGCTGGAACATTGAGTGGAGGGGAAGCGCAAATGCTTGCGATTTCAAGGGCTTTAATGAGTGAACCAAAACTTTTGATGTTGGATGAGCCTTCTTTGGGACTTGCTCCAAAGATTGTGGGTGAAGTTTTTGATATTATTGTGCGTTTAAAAGAAGAGGGTATAACTATTCTTTTGGTAGAGCAAAATGCTTATTCTGCATTAAAAATAAGTGATTATGCTTATGTTTTGGAAAATGGTTGCATTGTAATGGAAAACGAGGCTAAAAATTTAATAGGTGATGATGAGATTAGAAAGAAATATTTAGGGCTTTAAAATTTAAAGGAAAAAGAATGAAAAATATAATAAAAAGCATAGGGGATTTAAGAGTTTCGGTTGTATTGTTTTTGCTTTTTGCGCTTTTTTGTGCTTTGGCAACTTTTATTGAAAGTGCTTATGGAACTCCTACGGCTTGGGCAATGGTTTATGATACTTTTTGGTTTGAATATATACAACTTTTACTTGGTATTAATTTACTATGCGGGATGTTTCGTTATAAAATGTTTGGGCTTAAAAAATTGCCTTTAATGATTTTTCATATTTCTTTTTTATTTATTTTAGTGGGTTCTGCAATGACAAGATATGCTGGTTTTGAAGGTATTTTACCTATTAGAGAGCATACTCAAAATTCACTTATAGAAAGTTCTAAGACTTCTTTGCGTATTTCTGCTATAAAAGATGGAGAACGCTATAGTGCGGTTAATGATCGTTATATAGGAAATTTGCCTTTTGCTAATTCTTTTAAACTAAAACTTAATTTAGGTGATGATCAAGCTGTATTAAAATATAAAGATTTAATCTTAAATGCTCATTATACTTATAAAGAAAATAATAATTCTGATCCTTTATTGGTTTTAATGCTTTCTCAAAAAGGATCTCAAGGTGTTGATGTTAAATTTGAAAAAGGTGAAGTTAAGAATATAGAAGGGGTTAACTTTGCTTTTATGAATGATAATGTTAAAGCACCTTTTGTAAAAATTGACGAAAATTTAACTTTAAGTTCAAGTGAAAACTTACATTTTCTAAGTATGTTAGATGGACAAAATTTAGACCTTAAAATTGGAGAAAAGGCAAATGCTAAGGAAAGAAGGCTTTATGAAATTAATGATATTAGTTTTGTAGTTAAAGCTGCTTCTTTGCATGCGCAAGAAGCTTTAGAAGGCTCCAATAGACCTCAAGATGAAAGTTTTTGGTTATGGTTTAAATCTGCTTGGTTGGAAGTGGGTAGAACTATGTTGATTTCTACTTTTGGCGAGCCTCAAAATTGGAAAAATTCTTTATTGTTGCATTTTAAAGATTTTGCCTTAAGCAATGAGAATAAAAACTTAGAATTAACTGGCTCTAATGCTTTAAAATTAGAATTAAGCTATAAAAATGAAAGTAAAGAATTTTATATTTTTGAATATAATAAACCTATTATGATAGAACTTGCAGGTCAAAAATTCTTTATTTCTTGGGCGCTTTCTTATGAACAATTGCCTTTTGATATTTATTTAAGAGATTTTGTATTAGATCGTTATCCAGGTTCTATGTCTCCAGCTTCTTATGCAAGTGAAATTACTGTAAAAAATAATAATGAAAATTTTGATTATAGAATTTTTATGAATAATGTTTTAGATTATGATGGCTATAGATTTTATCAAAGTTCTTATGATCAAGATGAAAAAGGGACTGTTTTATCTGTAAATAAAGATCCAGGCAAAATACCAACTTATATAGGTTATTTTTTGCTTTGTCTTGGAATGTTTATGAATTTTTTAAATCCTCATTCTAGATTTAGAACTTTGGCAAGATTAATCAATAAAGACACTTTAAAACATACAAGTGTGATTATTTTTATTTTATTGCTATCTTTTGGTTCTGAAAAGACTTTTGCTCAAGATTTAAATTCAACCTTACCTGTGGTAAATACTAATCATGCTAAAGCTCTTGCTACTTTAATAGTTCAAAAATCAGCAGATGGAAGAATGGTGCCTTTTGATACGCTATCAAGAGAAATTTTAGAAAAAATTCATCAAAGCGATAGCTATAAGGGTCAAAATTCTAACGCTGTTATGCTTTCCATGCTTGTTGATGTAAATAAATGGCAAATGGAACCTTTTATTTTAATGCCACAAAATCAAGCAGTTCGTGATGCTATTGCAAATATTTTAGAAATTCCTAGCGCTAAATATATTTCTTATAAAGATTTCTTTGATGAGAATAATCGCTATAAACTTCAAAAATATGTTGAAAATGCAAATCGTAAAAACCCAAATGCAAGAGGAGTTTTTGATAAGGAAATTATAAAACTAGATGAAAGAGCTAATGTTGTAAATTTAGTTTTTAGTGGTGAATTATTTAAATTTATTCCTGTTCAAAATAATCCAAATAATGTTTGGCTTGCACCTTTTTCTGCTGTAACTACTCTTAAGGGGGATGAAGGGCATATCGTTTGGGCTTTAATACAGAATTATTTTAGTGCCGTGGAAAATGCTTTTAAAGATGGCAATTGGACTAGAGCTGATGAAGGCTTGAAATTTATCAAAGAATATCAAGAAAAAATAGGATATAAAGTCATGCCTAGTAAAACCAAGGTTGAAATGGAAATTTTTTCTAATAAGGCTGAAATTTTCGTTAAACTCGCTCCTGTATATTTAATTGCGGGTTTTTTACTTTTGATTCTTGTTTTTTCTAAAATGGTCATACCGAATTTAAAAATCTCTTTTATATTTAAAGTGGTATATGTTTTAAATGTTTTAGCTTTTGTAATTCATACATTAGGTCTTGGACTTCGTGCTTATTTATCAGGTCATGCTCCATGGAGTAATGGCTATGAAAGTATGGTGTATATAGCTTGGGCATTGTCTTTGTCGGGTATATTTTTCTCTAGAAAAAGTCCTATAGCCTTGTCATTAACTTCTATTTTATCCGGTGTTGTATTAATGGTTGCACATTTAAGCGAAATGAATCCGCAAATTACAAATCTTGTTCCAGTGCTCAATTCTTATTGGCTTAGTATTCATGTATCCGTTATTACTGCTAGTTATGGATTTTTAGGACTTTGTGCCTTACTTGGTATCTTTACACTGTTCTTAATGTGTTTTCTTAAGAAAGATGGAAAATATAATCTTAATATTTTGAGAAATATTACAGAGGCTACAAGAATTAATGAAATGGCAATGATTTTTGGACTTTGTTTGCTTACTGTAGGAAATTTTTTAGGTGCAATTTGGGCAAATGAAAGTTGGGGGAGATATTGGAGTTGGGATTCTAAGGAAACTTGGGCTTTGGTTAGTATTTTGGTTTATGCAGCAATTTTGCATCTTAGAATGATTCCAAAATATTGTAATCAATTTGTGTTTGCTTTATGGAGTATGTTTGCTTATTGGGTTATTATTATGACTTATTTTGGAGTAAATTACTTTTTAACAGGACTTCATTCTTACGCTGCAGGCGAAGCGGCTCAAATTCCTAATTATGTTTATTGGGGATTTGCGTTGATGGTGGTTTTAGCTCTTTTTGCAAGAAGGAATCGAAATTTTGTAGGCAAACTGTAAATGAGCCATATTTTTTTGGTTATTTTTTGTGCTGCTTTAGCGCTTTTATTGTTTTTAGGCATAATTGCTTATCTTATTACAAGTGATGGCAAAAAAACAGTTAAAAAGCAAAAAACTAGCCAAAAGCAGCATGTAGCTGAAAAGACTAAAAAAATTGATACAGACTTAGATAAAATGATAATTGCTGCTTCCGATGTTAAGCTAACAGATGTTGAATTAAAAGAACTTGCCAAACTTTATGTGCAGACACATAAACTTGGTTCAAAAACTTCTAAAGAATTAGATGAAGCAACAAAAAAGAAACTAGAATTTGTTTCTGCTTTGGCTACAAATATTAATGCAAGTGCACAAACAGTCAGTTACTTAAATAAAGAACTTAAGAAAATTTCTGGATCTTACAAAAAAGAAATTGATGCTTACGAGCATATGGGATTAGCTAAAAGAAAAATTAAAGAAGATAAATAATATGGTGCGCTCAAGAGGATTCGAACCTCTGGCCTTTTGAACCGCAATCAAATGCTCTATCCAGCTGAGCTATGAGCGCAAAAATAAGTTAAAATTATATATAAATATTCTTAAAATAAGCAAAATTTTGCTTATTTTGTTTGTTTTTTAGCTTTTTTACCTTCATCTAAATCAAATTCTTTAGTCTTTTTTGAATGATAAAATATAAAACCTACAATCAAAATACAGCAAATCAAAGAAAAAATATAAAGTGTGCCATAAGGGCTATCTTTGAAAAAAAGATTATTAGTATTCATTCCAAAAAATCCTACGATCAAATTTAAAGGCAAGAAAATAGAAGAAAGTATACTTAAAAGATAAATACTTTTATTCATTTTTTCATTTTTAATTGCACTTGTTAATGTATAAAGAGTATCAACTCTTGCTAGATGTTCTTTGGTGTTTTTACTTAAGATGCCGATGGATAAATTTAAAATTTTTAAATGTTTTTTGTATTGTGCTTGTTCACTAAGCAAAAGATTGAAAGCTTCGCTTAGAAGATTAATTTGCTTTAGATTTTTGTTGATTTTTTGTCTTAACACAAAGGATTTTTTGTAAAAATTTTTAACAAAACCACCTTTTAAGATAATACCTTCTTTGTGCTCTAAAAGGTTTTGAAAATGAGTATTTTGTACTTTAAAATCTTCTAAAATGGATTTAATAAAATTTGAAAATTCTTCTATGCTAGAAAGCTTAAATTCTTCATCTTGAAGTTTATAAATTTTTTCATCGTTAAAAAGCCAAGTTTCCAAATTTAATCCCACGTAAACAAAAATTTTTTGTCCATAAATTTCGCTATAGAAAGTTTCTAAATTCTTTGCTTGCAGGATTTTTTTTAGATTTTCGTGTAGCTCTAGCATTTTATTTGCCTCTTAAGTGATAAAAATTTCTTTTAAATTGCGTAAAAGAATTGTTTAAAATTGCCTCACGCATCTTTCTTGCAAGTTCAAGATAATAATGTAGATTGTGTAAACTTGCCAAACGAAAAAAAGTAAGTTCTTTAGCTTTAAAAAGATGGTTTAAATAACCCCTTGAAAAATTACGACAAGTATAACATGAGCAAGTAGGATCTATGGCTTCATGATCGTTGATAAATTCTGCTTTTTTGATATTAAATTTTCCAAAACTTGTGAAAAATGTTCCATTTCTTGCATTTCTAGTTGGCATCACACAGTCAAACATATCTACTCCTCGCTCAACATTTTCCACCAAATCTTCAGGCGTTCCTACACCCATTAAATATCTTGGACGATTTTCATCTAGATAAGGGTTTAAGTTTTGTACTGTTTCATACATCAAGGCGTTTTCTTCGCCCACGCTAAGCCCACCTATAGCTAAACCATCAAATGGCATTTCGTTTAAACTTAAAGCACAACGCTTTCTTTCTTCATAATTTGTACCACCTTGGATAATACCAAAAATATTTTGCCCTATACCTATACCTTTATTTTGCATACTTTTATGATAAGCAATAGCCTCTTTTGCCCAAAATATAGTACGATCAACAGAAATTTTAACCCTTTCTTTGGTTGCGGGTAGAGCTACTAAATCATCTAAAATCATCATAATATCAGAGTTAAAATCATATTGAGTATCTAAAACACTTTTTGGAGTAAAAAGATGACGACTCCCATCGATGTGACTTTTAAATTCTATGCCTTCATTAAAATGTTTGGAATTTTTACTTAAAGAAAAAGCTTGAAAACCACCACTATCGGTTAAAAAACTTCTATCAAATTTCGTAAAACCATGCAAACCTCCAAAATCTTTTACCACTTTGGAAGTTGGACGCAAGTACATGTGGTAGGTATTTGCTAAAATAATTTTTGCATCAAGCTCGTTTTTTATATCATTAGCATCAAGACTTTTAACCGCTCCTACTGTGCCAACAGGCATAAAAACAGGGGTTAAAAAAGTGCTGTGCGCGGTAGTGATTTCACAAACCCTTGCCATTCCATCTTTATGCTTTAATTTAAATTCCATTTGTTATAATTTCCTTTTTGGAGTTTAAAATGAATAATATTTTAATTATAATAGACGGTATTTTAGCAAAGCATTTCTTAGAAAGGCTTTGTTTTGAAAAAGGCTTAGGTTACTTTTTTACAGTAGTGTGTCAAAATAGTGAAAAAAATAACTTAAATATTTCTAGTGAGTATATTGACTTGCATTATTTTGATCCTACAAGCACAGCGCGTCTTGAAAATATTATGAGTAAAGATTTTAAACAGGCTTTTATTTATATGCAAGATGAATTTGAAACTAAAAAAAGTTATGAGGCTTTGCGTTCTTTAAATCCAAATTTAGAAATAGAAATAATGGATTTTTGGGGGTTAAGTGTTAATGATACTCATGTAAATTTAGCTGATGCTAGAATGACTTTAAGCCGTAGATTTATGGATTTTTTACCAGATATTGCTTTAACAGCTCAGTATATAGGACTTGGGGTTGGAGAGATTATGGAAGTAAAAATTCCAGCAGGGTCTATTTTTGCTTATAGGCACATAAGTTCAATACAACAAAAAAGGTGGCGTATAGTCCTTGTTTATAGAAATTCTAAGATTTATTTTGTAAAACCATCTTTTGTTTTAGAGCCAAATGATAGCATTTTGATCGTTGGAGATCCTGTTGTTTTACAAAGTATTTTTCATAATATAAGAGGCAAAGCAGGGCAATTTCCTATGCCTTTTGGAAGTAATGTTTTTGCTTTAATTGATATGAAAAATATGAATCAAAATATGCAAGAAAGAGTGCTTGATACTACTTTAAAATTAATTCAAAAAAGCAATGCAAAAAGATTTTTTATACATGTTATCAATCCTAAATTAGGGGTAATGTATGAAAAATTAAAAAAACTTTCTGAGGATAAAGAAGGTGTGTTTTTTGATTATTTCAACACGGATTTTAAACAAATTTCCACATGGTTGCAAAATAATGATATAGGATTAGTTGTAACCGATATAAAAAATTTTGAGAAAGAAAAACAAGCTTTTTTTGATTTAAAAATTCCTATTATGAAGGTGGGTGAAGCTTCTTTTGATGAGCTTAAAGAAGCGATTATTTTAAGTGCCGATGAGAGTGAACTTGAAAACAATGCAAATGTCATTACTGATTTAAGTAAACAGCTTGATTTTGGAGTTATTTTATATTATTATAATCCAAATTCTCAAAATACTACAGATATGGAGGAGTATTTTAGAAGTTTATCTAAGCTTTATGATAAAAATATACAAATTATTAATAAAAATGATGAAAACCCTCTTTTAAATTTGCAATATCGCGAAGATTTGTTACAATTTGTGAGTTTTCAAAAAGAATTACTAAATAGAGATTTTGGCAGAAATTTAAGTACAAATTTAAATAGGCATTATTATAAAATGAGACAAAATTACCAACTTTTTATACCAGTAGAATAAATAATTAATTAAATGTGATAGAATAAACGCAAAAAGAGTAGTTCAATGCAAGTAGAAGTTAAGTTAAAAGAAAATGCTTATAAGGTTTATATTGATGAACTTGAAGAATTAGAATTTGATACTAAGGTTTTTATACTTTCAAATCCTAAGATTTCAGGTCTTCATTTGAAAACATTACTTTCTAAAATTAAGGCAAAAGAAATTTTTATTGCTACTGTAAAAGATGGTGAAGAATATAAAAATTTAAGCACCATAGAAGAAATTTTAAACCAAATGTTTAATTCTAAATTGGATAGAAAAAGCGTGCTTATAAGTTTTGGTGGTGGCGTGATTAGTGATATGGGCGGATTTGCTGCTAGTATTTATCAAAGAGGTATTGATTTTATAAATATTCCTACTACACTTTTAGCTTGCGTTGATGCAGCAGTAGGTGGAAAAACAGGTGTTAATAATAATTTTGGTAAAAATCTTATTGGCACTTTTTATCAACCTAAAGCTGTATATTGCGAGAGTTCTTTTTTAAAGACTTTGAGTTCTAGAGAACTTGCTGCAGGCATGGCTGAATTTATTAAAATGGCAACAATGTTTGATGATAGTATACTTGATTTTATAGAAAAAATTGATGAAAAAAGTTTCTTAAATGCTACTTGTGAGAATGAAATTTTTACTCAAATTATAGCAAGAAGCATAGAACTTAAATCAAGGGTTGTTGAACAAGATGAAAAAGAATCAGGGCTTAGAATGCTTTTAAATTATGGTCATACTTTTGCTCATGTTATAGAAAATTTTACAGATTATAAGCTTTATTTACACGGAGAAGCGGTGGCTATAGGTATGGTTATGGCAAATCAATTGGCTTTAAATTTAGGGCTTTTGGATAAAATGCAAAGTCAAAAAATAAAAGATATTTTACTTAAATTCAGTTTGCCAATATCATATAAAATCAACAATGTAGATGAATTTTATGAAGCTTTTTTCATGGATAAAAAAAGCTCTAATAAAAAAATCAATTTTGTCCTTGCTAGTCCTTTGGGTAAGGGTTTGATAAAAGGTGATATTTCTAAAGAAGATATAATTGCAACTTTAAGAGAATTCCAATGAAAAAAATTATTATTTTAACCTTTTTTGTTGTTTTTGCTTTTGGTGATGTAAATCGGACTATTATTAATAATATAAATGAGAAAATTAATACTTTAAATACTGTAATCAGTGCTAGTATTTGGAATATACGTTATGAAAATTTTATAAAATATCAAGATATAAATGATGAATTAATCATTTTAAATCTTAATTTAAAAAAGACTTCTGATATTCACCAACAAGAAGAACTTAAACGCAAGATAGCAAATTTAGAAGAGCAATTGAGCTTGCTTAAAGAATACAAAGATTTAAATTTTGCACAAAGTCTTAGCGCCCCTGATAATATAGAAACTTTATCTAAGCTTACTAATCCTTTGGCTATTATAGGAGCTTTTTCTCATATTAAGAAATTAAAAGGAGAAAAGGAAGAATATATATTTAAATTTAATGATTTTAAAAATTTAGTAGATAAAATTAGAGAAAAAAACTCAGAACTTAAAGAATTGGTTGAGCTTAAACCAAGTGTTGAGAATATAGAAGCTTTAAAAGCTTCGGATAAAAAATTAGAAGAATTTGAGCAAGCTTTAAATTTTGCTAGTGTTTCTTATTCTGTTTATGAGAAAAAAATTGATGAAGAGCTTTCTCGAGTAAGTGCTGAGATTAAAATTCAAAGCTTAAGGGCTGTAAATATACTTGTTGCTATTGTTATTGTTATAGCTATAGCTTTTATGTTGAAATTTATTGCTAAAAAATATATTAAAGATAGTGAAAGATATTATACCGCTACGAAGATTATTAATTTTATTAATATAAATATTATTTTTCTTATTTTGCTCTTTGCTTATATAGAAAATATTACTTATCTTGTAACTATACTTGGTTTTGCTTCTGCAGGCTTAGCTATTGCTATGAAAGATATGTTTATGTCTATGCTTGGATGGTGTGTGATTATTTTTGGTGGAAGTTTTAGAGTAGGGGATCGTGTAAAAGTTTTTCAAAATGATACTACCTATATTGGAGATATTATAGATATTTCTTTTTTACGCATTACTCTTTATGAAGAGCTTACGCTTGAAACTTATAGTAAAAATCGTCGTAGTGGGCGTATTATATTTATTCCTAATAACTATGTTTTTACAAATTTGCTTGCTAATTATACTCATCATGGTATGAAAACCGTGCTTGATGGCATTGATATAAGTGTTACTTTTGATAGTAATCTTGATAAGGCGCAAGAAATTGTGGAAAATATTGTTACACGCCATGCCAAAGGTTATACTGAGCTTGCTAGAAAAAATATAGCTCGTTTGCAACATGAATATAGTATTAAAAATCCTAAAGTGGAGCCAAGGTTTTTTATGTTTTTTGAACATTGGGGAATGCGAATTTCTGCATGGTATATGACTAATGCTTATGCGGCTTTGGTATTAAGAAGTACGATTAGCAAAGAGATTATAAAAGAATTTAATAAGCATAAAGATATAAAAATTGCTTATCCATCGCAAAATTTATATTTGGGAAATTTAAATCAAAATCATTTTGAACAACATCATGAAAATATGCATTTTCATACAAGGAATAAAGATTGAAAGAAAAAGTTTTTTTTAAAACCTTTGGGTGTCGCACAAATATTTATGATACAGAGCTTTTAAAAAGTTATGTAAAAGATTATGAGATTATAAATGATGAGAATAAAGCACAAATTATCGTTGTAAATTCTTGCACGGTTACAAATGGAGCTGATAGCGGGATAAAGTCTTATGTAAATACCATGCAAAAAAAAGGCATTAAAGTTATACTTACAGGTTGTGGTGCTGTAAGCAAAGGTAAGGAGCTTTTAGATAAAAAGCAAGTTTTTGGAGTGCTTGGAGCGTCAAATAAAGATAAAATCAATGAATTTTTAGGAGCAAAGACAAGTTTTTATGAACTTGGAAATTTAAATTTTATTGATAAAGATATAGTTTGTGAATATGAAAATCATACCAAAGCTTTTGTGAAAATTCAAGAAGGTTGTGATTTTGCTTGTTCTTATTGTATTATCCCTAGCGTGAGGGGAAAATCAAGAAGTGTGGATGAAAAAGCTCTTTTAAAACAGGTTGAAATTTTGGGAGCTAATGGTTATAGTGAAATTGTTTTAACAGGGACTAATATAGGTTCATATGGGCTTAAAAATGGCACAAGTTTAGGCAAGCTTTTGCGGAAAATGGGACAAATTTCAGGTATAAAACGCATAAGGTTAGGTAGTTTAGAACCCGCACAAATTGATGAGAGTTTTTTAGAAATTTTAGATGAAACTTGGCTTGAAAGGCATTTACATATTGCATTGCAGCATACAAGTGAAAAAATGCTTCGTATAATGCGAAGAAGATCGCATACGGATAATGATTTAAAGCTTTTTAATACTATAGCAAGCAAAGGATATGCTTTAGGGACGGATTTTATAGTAGCTCATCCAGGTGAGAGTGAAGAGCTATGGCAAGAAGCTTTGAAAAAATTTAAAGAATTTCCACTCACTCATATTCATGCTTTTATTTTTAGTCCTAGAAACAACACGCATTCTGCTACCATGAAGGATGTGATAAATGGAACTTTAGCTAAAGAAAGGCTAAACACTTTAAAATCCATAGTAGAAAAAAATAATTATGAATTTAGGAAAAAAAATCAAGTTTCACTTGAAGTTTTGATAGAAAATCAAAAAGATGGTTTTTTTGAGGGTTATGATCAGTTTTTTAACAAGATCAAAATTAAAAGTGATAAAGATATAGCTAAAGAATGGATTGTTATATCTGAATATGAAGTGCAAGAAAAGTCTAACTTTGCAATTTTAAAAGGCTAGATAATGAAAAATAAAAAGATAATTTTAGCATCTTTTATGGTTTTATGTATGCTTTTGGGAATTTTATATTTTAAAAATGAACCTAAATATATAGATGAAAATCTTTATCAAAGTCTATTAAGCCAAAATTTAATCCAAAAAGCTGTGATTGATAAAGACGAAATTTGGCTTAAGGCAGAAGGTGAAAATTACGTAATTATAAAAGATGGCATAGATATAAAAACACTTTTAGCAAAAGTTCCTATAGAGGTTAAAAAAGATAACACGCTTTGGGTGTTTTTTATTTTACTTGTTTTTATTATCGCACTTTTTATAAGTCTTGGTTATTTTGCCCGTAAAAAAGAATTGGCTAAATATCCTATATCAAATAAGAATCACATTCAAGCTCAAAATTCAAATATTAATTTAGAAAGTTCTCATATAAAACCTGTGATTTCAAATATTACTTTTAATGATGTAGCAGGTGTTGATGAAGTTAAAATGGAACTAAGCGAGCTTGTAGATTTTTTACAAAATCCTAAAAAATATAAAGAATTTGGTGTAAAAATGCCAAAAGGTGTTTTAATGGTAGGCCCACCAGGTGTAGGAAAAACATTGATAGCAAAAGCAGTTGCAGGAGAAGCAGGGGTGCCATTTTTTTATCAAAGTGGTTCAAGTTTTGTTGAAATTTATGTAGGTATGGGTGCAAAAAGAGTTAGAGAGCTTTTTTCAAAAGCTAAAATGATGGCTCCTAGTATAGTTTTTATCGATGAAATAGATGCTGTAGGTAAAGCAAGAGGAGAAATGTCAAATGTTGAAAGAGATAGTACTTTAAATCAACTTTTAACCCAAATGGATGGTTTTGAGGACAATAGCGGGGTTATAGTTATAGCTGCAACAAATAAAATCGAACTTATGGATTCTGCTTTATTGCGTTCAGGGCGTTTTGATAGGAGAATTTTTTTATCTTTACCTGATTTTAAGGATAGACTTAAAATTTTAGAAATTTATATGAAGGATAAAAATAATAATATCAATTTAAATAAAATCGCCAAAGCAAGCGTAGGTTTTAGTGGAGCAGGACTTGAAACTTTGGTCAATGAAGCGGCAATTAATGCTTTAAGAAGAAATAGTGCTTTAGTTGAGGAAAGTGATTTTTATGCTGTATTAAATAAAGTTCTTTTAGGCAAGAAAAAGATTTTAAGTTTTAATGATGAAGAGAAAAAAATTCAAGCCACTTATCAAGCTGCAAAAGCTTTGAGTGCATATTATTTTGACATAGGATTTGATAAAATAACTCTCATTGAAGATCGTTTTAAAGAATATGAGCATAATATAAGATCAAAATCAGAGCTTATCAATCGTATAAAAGTTTATTTGGCTGGTTCTAGAGCTATGAAATTAATTTACAATGAAAGTTATACCAACTCGCAAGATGATTTTTTAAAGATTAAAGAATTGCTTGATTATATGTTGAGTTTTGATATGTTAGAAGAGTCAAATTTAAATGAACAAAAAAAAGAAATGGATGAATTTTTAAATTCTATGAAGGATAAAATTTTAAAATTATCAGAGCTTTTGCTTGAAAAAGAAAAGATAGAACATGATGATGTTAAAAATATAATGCAGATTTGATTATATTTTAATCATCAATTTCTTTGTGCAAGATAGTTCCATTAAAATCTATAAGAATTTTTACATCGTTATCAAATTTAATCTTGTAATGGTTGATTTTTCTTTCGATTTCTCTAGCTTTTGTATTTGGAAATTCGTTTTTAATGATATTAGCTAAATTTTGAGGTAAAAAATCTAGTTCAAAAGGAAAGGCTTTATTTTCAATTTCTTTCCAAGCTCCATCTATGTCAAATTCAAGTTCTGTCCCATCGCTAAGATAGACTTCATAGGAATTTTTGTCTTTTTGCACGATCCCTATAGGTGCTTTGAAATTATGTTGTAAAAATTCTTTAGAAACACTTGGCAAATTATCAGCAGAAATTATTATATCAGCGTTTAAAGATAAACTTAAAATAGTAATAATACTTAAAAATTTAATTTTCAATATTTTTCCTAATTATTTTTTAGTAAAATTGTAAAGAATTTTATGTGAATTTTATGTGAATTTTAAGACAATATTATAAAAAATAAAGGTTTAATACTTTGCTTACAATTTTTTTAATTTTTTTAAATGTTTTATGTTATTTTTTGATTTCTTATGATTATTGCAATATCCTTGGTTTGAATATTTTATTTTTTAATGGAGCTTATTGGCAACTTTTAAGTTCAATGTTTTTACATGGAAATTTAACTCATCTTATATTAAATATGATAGTTTTATTTCAATTTGGGCGTATATTAGAAACTTATTTGGGTGCTTTGCGTTTTATTTTTATTTATTTTATTGGCGGGTTGTTATGTTCACTTTTAAGTGTTTTTTATGTGTATTTTGATTTTAAATATTTTGGAGAAAATATAAATGTCATAGGTGCTAGTGGTGCAATTTGTGTTTTAATGGGTTTTTATGCTGTTCTTGATAAAAATAGCACAAAAGGACTTATAGTGGCAATTTTACTTATGAGTTTTGCGCCATTACTTATGGGGGTAAATGTTGCTTGGTATGGTCATATTTTCGGGTTTATATGTGGTTATATTTTAGCTAAAATAAAAGAGGTAAAATGAAAAAAATTTATATTATAAGACATGCAAAAGCAAGTAAGAGAGGAGATATCGATGATTTTGAAAGAAAGCTTACTAAGAGTGGAAAGGAAGATTTAAAAAAACTTTTTAAGAATCTTGCCTTGCATGAAATTCATCCTGATTTAGTGTTATCAAGTCCTGCTGTTAGAACCGCTAAAACAGCGAAAAAAATAGCCAAATTTTATAATTTTGATAAAAATAAAATTTGTTTTGATGAAAGATTGTATCTTTGCAATGTTGAGAATTTGCTAAAAATTTTGCAAGATATTGATGATGAGTTTAATGAAGTGTTTTTAGTGGGCCATAATCCTGGTTTAATGGAGCTTGGAGAGTTGTTAAGCTCGCTGTGTTTAGCTTCTTTTCCAACTTCTTCTATCTTGTGTTTAGAATTTGATATTAAGGAATTTAAAAATTTAAAAAAACATAGCGGAAAATTAGTTTTTTTTGAACATGTACGCAAGTTAAAAGAAGAAAAAGATTTAGGTTTTTAGTGAGAGATTGACTCTTACTTCCAACCTTCTATATAATTTTTTAGTTTTCTTCCTACTTTAGGGTGTTTGAGTTTTTTTATAGCTGAGCTTTCTATTTGTCTCACTCTTTCTCGAGTGACATTAAGCTCTTTCCCAATTTCTTCTAAGGTTCTATCGCTTTCATCATCCATTAAGCCAAAGCGCATTCGAATTACCGCTTTTTCCCTATCGTTTAATTGGTCTAAAACTTCATCAATTTGTTCTTTTAAATCATCCTTTAAGATATGATCCATTGGAGAAAGTGAATTTCTATCTTCAACAAAATCTCCAAATTTACCATCATCTTCATTTCCTATTGGAGCTTCAAGAGAAATTGGTTCTTTTGTAATTTTAATAACTTGTTTAACCTTATCTACGCTTAAACCTACTTCTTTAGCTATAACGCTGACATCAGGTTCTTTTCCATCTTTTTGTAGATGTTCGCGGATAATTTTGTTAATTTGATTGATGGTTTCTATCATGTGGATTGGAATTCTTATGGTTCTTGCTTGATCAGCTATAGCCCTTGAAATAGCTTGCCTGATCCACCAGGTTGCATAAGTGGAAAATTTATAACCCCTTTTGTATTCAAACTTATCCACAGCTTTCATCAAGCCTATATTCCCTTCTTGAATAAGATCTAAGAAAGGTAGACCACGATTTGTGTAGCGTTTAGCTATGCTTACAACAAGACGCAAGTTTGATTTTGCCATTCTTCCTTTTGCTTCATCAGAGATTTTTTTACCACGTTTAATTTGCTCTAAAATTTCTTTTAAACGTGATTTTTCAAGATCAAAGCTTTTTTCACTGGCTTCTTTAGTTTGAAATAGTTTTTTAATTTCCATATAAGTGCTTACCATGGTTGTTTCTAAAGCTCGCTCTGTGATTTCTTCTTTGCTCAATTTTGTAATATCTTTTAAAATATCTGCATGGCGTTTTTTAAGTTCATCAGAAAACATAGGTAAGCGGTATTCTAAACGCTTAAGTTCTTTGTCAAATTCTTCATCACTTTTTAGTGCAGTTTCCATTGATTTTACGATTTCACTAATAAGTTTTGAAGTAGGGCCTAGATCCATTAATTTTTCTTTTAAAATATTTTTTTTGAATGCAATGCTTAATTTATCTAAAAGCTCATCTCCACTTTCCTTGTCTTTGGATGTTTTTAGCCAATCTTTTTTAGCTTTTTCTAGAGCTTTAAATTTTTCTATAACTTTTAAAGTTCTTTCATCTTCTTTTTTGCTGTTTTTTTTAGTATTTTCTTCATCTGTTTCTAATTCTGTTTCGTTTTCTTCATCTTCGTCTATATCAAGTTCATCAAGTTTATCATCATTTTTTTCTTCATCGTCAAAGCTTTTAAATAATTCTTTTACTCTTCTTTCTCTGTTTATTAAAGGTTCTTTATAATCTAAAATAAAATCTATCAAATAAGGTACAGAACAAAAAGCATCAATGATAATATCTTCACCAAGTTCTATTTTTTTAGAAATTTCAATTTCTTCATCTTTGTTTAATAAAGCAATTTGTCCCATTTCTCTTAAATACATACGAACAGGAGAGTCTGATCTGCTCCATTCTAATAAATCGTTTTCATTGGCTAAATCAAATTCGTTCTCAAGGCTTGTATCTTGGAGTTTTTGTTTTTCTTCTTGAAGTCTTTTAGCATCTTCTATGTTTTTCATTTGTGCAATTTCAGCTGCTGAAAAAAGTTGCACTTTGTGTTTTTTCATTAATGCTTGCACTTTTTTAGCGGTTGATGCACTTGGTTGTTTTGTAAGATATTTTACCAATTTTTCATATGTGATATAATCTTTTGCATTTTCTTGAAATAATTCTTCTAATTCGGCTTCTTGAGTTTTGGCGTTCATTGATTATCCTTGAAATTTATATAAGCTTTGGATTTTATCTAAAAATTGCTTAACTTTTTATATAAATCGGTTATTATGCTTATGATTTGAATATTTTTTCAAATTTTTCTAAAGCTCTGTTAAAATTATAATTTTTTCTTTTTAAGGTGTAAAATTTACGCTTTAGGTTGATATTTTTTAATTTAATTTCATAGAGTGTTGAATTTTTTAATTCTTTTTCTATGCTTTTTTTGGAAAAAATAGAGATTGCTTTTTTTTGTAAGACAAGTTCTTTAATCGTAGCTATTCTATCAAGCTCAAGAAAAATATTAAGTTTTTTTGAGCTTGCACCAATTTCGTTTAAAAATTTATCCCTTAAGCCTGAGCCTACTTCTCTTAAAATCCACTTTTGTTCTAAAAGTTCATCGATATAAAATTCTTTTTCATTGAGTTTTTTATCACTTGTGGCTACTATAAGTTCATCATCTTGCCAAAAATTTATTTCTAAATTTTCATACTCCACTAAAGCTGGATCAAGTTCTGCTTCAATGATTGCAAATTCTATATTTCCGTTTTTTAGCAAATTTAAACATTCTTTTGAATTCTGCGTTTGAGAGCGAATTTCTATGTTTTTAAATTCTGCTTTAAAATCAAATAAAATAGGAGCTAAAAAATGTTCAGAAATGCTTTGAGTTGAGGCTATTTTTATTTCCCCTAAGAGCATACTTTCGTCGTTTAATTTTTCTAAGCTTTGGTAGTAGGCTTGTATAATTTTTAACCAATTTTTTCCTAGTTCTAAAGCTTTTGGTGTAGGCAAGAGTTTTTTTCCAAGTCTTTCAAATAAAATGCCATCAAATTTATTTTCTAAATTTTTAATTACTATTGAAACATTGGGTTGAGTTATGGAAAAATTGTTGGCTGTATGAGTTGGACTTTGAGTGTTTAAAAGATCTAAAAATATTTCCATATCTTTGATTTTCATGAGTGATTCCTTTATTTAATAAAAAAAAATTATTATAAAAATTAAAATAATATATTTTTATAATTTTAATAAAAAAAATATAATAACACAAAATTTACAAAAAGGAAAATAAATGAAAACAAGTTTTTTAGCACATAGCGTGGCTATAGTGCGTTCAAATTTTAAGGGTTTGCTTTTTACTGCTTGTATAGTGATTTTTGCTATGTATCTCTCTAGTGTTCAAAGTATCAAAGATACTACTCATTTGGCAGCAACTGCCTTTGCTATCATCATAGGAGTATTGCTTTCTCCTTGGTTTTTTAAATACCAACATCATTTTCAAGCTGGAGTGCATTTTAGTGCAAAAAAGCTTTTAAGACTCGGTATTGTTTTATATGGTTTTAATATCACTTTAACTGAGCTTTTAAGTGTAGGGTTGAAAGGATTTTTGCTTTCTGTTATAGTGATATTTTTTGTTTTTATTATTGCTTTATTTGTAGGAATGAAAATTTTTAAACTCGATAAAGAAACTTCTATGCTTGTTGGAGCCGGAAGTGCGATTTGCGGTGCGGCAGCAGTTTTAGCGTTAGAGTCAAGTTTAAAAAGTGATCCTTTTAAGGGAATTTTAGCTGTAGGTACGGTGGTGATTTTTGGACTTGTGTTTATGTTTTTGTATCCTATAGCTTTTTCTTTAAATCTTTTTCCTTTTTTTGATCAAAATGCTATGGGGGTTTTTATGGGGGCTACTTTGCATGAAGTGGCAAATGTTGCAGGTGCCGCTGAAATGGCAAAAGATATGGCAGGATTTGAGCAAGGTGCTTCTAATGTTGCAGTGATTATAAAAATGATGAGAGTGATTTTACTTGTGCCTTTTTTGCTTATAGTGACTTATTTTTTTGCTAAAAATCAGCATTCAAGCAGTGGAAAAACTGCAAAAAGTATCACTATCCCTTATTTTGCTTTTGCATTTTTGGGTATGATAGTTTTAAATACTTATCTAGCAAGTAAAGAAAATATTTTGGGTATTGCTACAAGTGATATTATTTCTTTAGGTAAAACACTTTGTACTTTATGTATTGTTTTTGC
This sequence comes from Campylobacter sp. US50a, assembly GCF_004379015.1. Classification (NCBI taxonomy): domain Bacteria; kingdom Pseudomonadati; phylum Campylobacterota; class Epsilonproteobacteria; order Campylobacterales; family Campylobacteraceae; genus Campylobacter; species Campylobacter sp. US50a. The sequence goes on from NZ_RYYJ01000002.1 coordinate 140,583, forward strand.
TATGGCAGCTTTAGGTTTGCAAATTGACTTTAAAAAATTTTTAAAGAGTGGCTCTAGAGTATTTGGTTTGGCTTTTGTTTTAGGCCTTGTTTTGATTTTTGGAGGATATTTTTTAACCTTAGCTTTTAAAGGTATGCTTTGGTAATAAAAATTACTTTTTAGAAAATTTTATTTTATTAACTAACTAAGAATATAATTTAACTCATTAATTAAATTTATTAAAAAAAGGAATAAAGATGAAAAAAATTCTTGTAAGTGTTTTAAGTTCTTGCTTGTTGGCTTCTGCTTTAAGTGCCGTATCTTTTAAAGAAGATAGTTTAAAAATATCTTTTGAAGGGTATAAAACTAAGGATATGGTAGGAGTAGAAGGTGAATTTAAAAATGTAGAATATAAATTTTCTAAAAATGCAAAGGATTTTGCAAGTTATCTTAAAGGAGCTAAAGCTACTATAAAGCCAAGTAATGCTTTTATGGGTGAAGGCAATGATGTTATAACTAATAATATCACAAAAGTGTTTTTTCCTGCTTTATTGGGAAATGCAGACATTAAAGTTGTTTTTCAAGATGTGATTGTAGGTGAAAACAAAGGCGTTATTTCAGCAAAAATTACCATGGATAAAAAAAGTACTATTGTACCTTTAACTTATACTATCAAAGATAATAAATTTGAAGCTAAAGGGCAGCTTGATTTGCATACTTTTAAAAATGGTTCTAAAGCATTAAAAGCATTAAGTGATGCTGCTCCAGGACATGGTGGAATCTCTTGGCCTTTGGTTGATATCAGTTTTAATGCTGATTTAGCAGAATAAAAAGTAGCCTTAGGGCTACTTTAAAATACAGTATTTTCTTAAATTATTTTCAAAAATTTCATAATTTTTTATATTTTTAAGCTCTTGATAAATTTCACTGCCTTTCCATAAAATAAAAATTGTATTTTCATCTTTTAGATTTTTGCAAATTTCAAGCAAAGGCTTGACATCCATTAAGGCTCTTGAAGTGATGATATCGGCTTTAAAGGTATTTTTACATTCTTGAACTTTTTCTTTGTAAATATGTAAATTTGAAACTTCGCATTCTATTTTTAGTGTCCGTAAAAAGGCAGCTTTTTTGGGATTGGGTTCGAAAAGGTGAAAATTGCTTTGCAGCAAAAAGGCTAAAAATACAGCTGGAAATCCTGCGCCACTTCCTATATCGGCAATATTTTTTGCTTTAGAAAAATCATAAAAATCTAAAATTTTAATACTATCAAAGATATTTTCATCTATATTTTTTAAATGAGTAAGATTGTGAATGCGGTTAAATTTAGATAATAATTCTTTATAAATTTTTATTTTTTCTTCAAAGTTTTTTAAATCATAGTTTTGTAAAAAATCATAATCTTTAAAAATCATTTATTTAAGATGTCCCATTTGAGTTTGTTTTATGTTTAAATACTCTGCATTAAAACGATTAGGTTCTATTAAAATCGGTATGCGTGTGATGATTTTTTTTTTAATAGAATCTAGCTTTTCAGGGTTATTTGTAAGTAAATTAACCTTAGAAATTTCATAGTATTTGAGTATAAATTCTACAATTTCATAAGTTCTCTCATCGGCTTTAAAGCCAAGCTGATGATTTGCTTTAATCGTATCAAAACCTTTATCTTGTAAAGCATAAGCATTAACCTTGTTAAAAAGTCCTATACCTCTTCCTTCTTGTCTAAGATAAATCACCATTCCGCCGTTTTTTTCTATATATTTGAGTGAAAATTCAAGCTGTTCTCCGCAGTCACATTTTAAACTTCCTAAAGCATCTCCTGTTAAGCACTCTGAATGAATTCTTAGATTGAGTGTGTCTTTTGGAGTATTTTTAAATATACATAAATGTTCTTTATCATTTTCTTTAAAACTTTGTATTTGGAAATTTCCCCATTTGCTAGGTAAATTCGCAATTTCTGAAATTTTTATTTTCATTTACTACTCTCTATAATCAAATTTATGTTAAGATTTTAGCAAAAAAAGGACAAAAAAATGTTTAAAAGATTTAGAAGATTAAGGTTTAATGAAAACTTAAGATCTATGGTAAGGGAAAATTCTTTAAGTGTAAATGATTTGATTTATCCGCTTTTTGTGGTTAATGGAACGGGGATAAAAAAAGAAATTTCTTCTATGCCCGATGTGTTTCAAATGAGTTTAGATGAAATTTTAAAAGAGTGTCAAAATGTAGTTAATTTAGGCATTAAAGCCATTATACTTTTTGGCGTTTTGGAAAATGAGAAAAAAGACAGTTGTGGAAGCGATGCTTTAGATGATGAAGGGCTTGTTGCAAGAAGCATAAGAGAGATTAAAAAAAATTTTCCAGATCTTTTTGTAATTAGCGATCTTTGTTTTTGCGAATACACAGATCACGGGCATTGTGGGTTTATCGATCCAAAAACAAAAAGCGTAGATAATGATGCCACTTTAGAAATTTCAGCCAAACAAGCCTTAGTTCACGCAAGAGCAGGGGTAGATATGATAGCACCTAGTGGGATGATGGATGGTATTATCACTACTTTGCGTGAAGCTTTAGATAAAGAAGGTTTTGAAAATTTGCCTATAATGGCGTATTCTACTAAATTTGCATCAAGTTATTATGGGCCATTTCGAGATGTAGCAGAGTCAGCTCCAAGTTATGGAGATAGAAAAAACTATCAAATGGATTTTGCTAATGGTAAAGAAGCTTTAGAAGAAAGTTTGGAAGATGAAACGCAAGGAGCTGATATTTTGATGGTAAAACCTGCTCTTGCTTATCTTGATGTGGTTAAGGAAATATCTCTTCATTCTAACTTGCCTTTGTGTGTTTATAATGTAAGCGGAGAATATGCTATGCTAAAGGCAGCTAAAAATGCGGGAGTGATTGATTATGAAAAAATCTTATATGAAACTATGATAGCTTTTAAAAGAGCAGGGGCAAAGCTTATCATCACTTATCATGCCAAAGAATTAGCTAAAATGTTAAAAGGAGAAAAATGAAACATTTTTTAACTTTAAGAGATTTTTCTAAGGAGGAAATTTTAAGCCTTGTAAATCATGCTAGCGAGCTTAAAAAAGAGCCTAAAAAACTTTTACAAGATAAAACTTTAGCAATGATTTTTGAGAAAAATTCTACAAGAACAAGAATGGCTTTTGAATTAGCTATAACAGAGCTTGGTGGAAAGGCTTTGTTTTTAAGCAGCAATGATTTACAACTTAGTCGTGGCGAGCCTGTAAAGGATACAGCTAGGGTGATAGGAGCGATGGTTGATTTTGTAATGATGAGAGTCAATAAGCATGAAACTTTACTCGAATTTGCAAGATATTCTAAAGCTCCTGTGATCAATGCTTTAAGCGAGCTTTATCACCCTACTCAGGTTTTAGGAGATTTGCTTACTATCAAAGAATGGAATAAGATGCAAAATGGTATAGCAAAAGTTGCTTTTATCGGAGATAGTAACAATATGTGCAATTCTTGGCTTATTGCGGCTGCGATTTTGGGCTTTGAATTTAGTATAGCTATACCAAAAAACTATAAAATTAGCCCTGAAATTTGGGAATTTGCTATGAAGCAGGCTTTGATTTCAGGAGCTAAAATTTCCTTAAGTCATGATAAATTTGAAGCCTTAAAGGATAAAGATGTAGTAATTACCGATACTTGGGTTTCTATGGGTGAAGAGAATGAAAAAGAACGCAAGATTAAAGAATTTGAAGGATTTATAATCGATGAGAAGGCTATGAGCGTTGCCAATAAAGACGCGATATTGCTTCATTGTTTGCCTGCTTATAGGGGTTATGAAGTGAGTGAAGAAATTTTTGAAAAACATGCAGATGTGATTTTTGAAGAAGCAAGAAATCGCCTTTATGTGGTAAAAGCCTTGCTTTGCTTTTTGGATAATCAGAGAGGAAGAGAATGAAAGAGCTAGAAAAGTATAGCATTTGCTTAAAACGCATTGATGAATTTAGTCAAAATCTAGGAATAAAGAAAAAAGATAGAACGATTTTTAAAATGAAGCAAAGCGAGAATGAAAACGAAAAATGTTTAGTTCTTGAAAATGGAAGTTTTGATTCTCCTGAGCCTTGGTTTGTGATTGATGAAAACGATGAAATTCACACTTTGCTTTCTTTACAAAGTCTTAAGAATATACTTGAAAGTTTAAAACAAAGTCAAAAAGAGAATTTTGAATTGCGTTTAGAAAAGGCGATTTATCAACAAATTCCTGTAGATTTTAACGATGTTTGGACGGTTGCTATGGATGAGATCAAGCAAAAGGCGCAAAATGGCACCATGGAAGTTAGTATTGATCTTGAAAAATTAATTTCTAAAATCAAACAAGAGCATCCAAATTTATTTGTAGATATGCAAGCGATGATAGAAAGGGTAAACCAAAATGAGAGATTATAAAGCTTTTGTAAAATACTCTAAAGCAGGACCACGCTACACTTCTTATCCTACAGCAGTAGAGTTTAATGCAAATTTCAAATACGAAGAATATATAGAAATTTTAAAAAAGCAAGATAGATCTTTATCGCTTTATTTTCATTTACCATTTTGTAGGAGTGCCTGTTATTTTTGTGGTTGCAATGTTATTTATACAGCCAAAGAAGAGAGTAAAGAAAGGTATTTAACTTATATTTTTAAAGAGCTTGATATTTTAAGTACTATTTTAGATACTAAAAGAGAAGTGGTGCAAATCCACTTTGGGGGCGGAACTCCAACTTTTTTTAGTGCTAAACAACTTCAAAATTTGATTTTAAAAATCAGATCTATTTTTAGAAATTTTTCTAAAGATGCAGAGATTAGCTGTGAGATCGATCCGCGTTTTTTAAATGACGAACAAGCCACAGTTTTAACACAAAATGGCTTTAATCGTATCAGCTTTGGAGTGCAGGATTTTGATGAAAAAGTTCAAAAAGAAATTCATCGCATCCAGCCTTTTGAATTAACACAAAATGCTTTAAATCTTGTAAGAAGTAAAGGCATAAAGTCTGTAAATATGGATTTAATTTATGGTTTGCCTTATCAAAATTTACAAAGCTTTACACAAACTTTAGAAAAAGTTATGCTTTTAAATCCTGATCGTTTGGCGATTTTTAATTACGCTCATGTGCCTTGGCTTAAGAAAAATATGAGAAAATTTGATGAAAATACCTTGCCAAGTCCTGATGTTAAACTTGAAATTTTAGAATTTTGTGAGAATTTTTTGAGTAAAAACGGCTATAAAATGATAGGTATGGATCATTTTGCAAAAGAAAATGATGAGCTTTTTAAAGCTTTAGAAAATGGAACTTTACATAGAAATTTCCAAGGTTATACTACTAAAGGTGGTGCTGATTTAGTCGGTGTTGGGCTTACAAGTATAGGCGAAGGACAAAGACATTATGCGCAAAATTTTAAAGATATGTCAAGTTATGAGGCTGCATTAGATAGAGGAGTTTTGCCTTTTGAAAGAGGCGTAGCTTTAAGCGATGATGATGAGCTTAGAAAAGCAGTGATTATGGAGTTAATGGCAAATTTTAAGCTTGATATCAAGTCAATAGAAAAAGAATTTTGCATTGATTTTCAGGAGTATTTTAAAGAGGATTTAAAAGCTTTAGAAGAATACAAAGATTTTATTAATTTTGATGAAAATTTTATCAAAGTCAATGAAACAGGTGTTTTGCTTATAAGAAATATTGCTATGTGTTTTGATGCTTATATGAAAAACATTAGTGAAGATAAAAAAGTATTCTCAAAAACGGTGTAAGATGAAATTTAGTCAAATAAGTGATGCTTGTGTTAAATGTGGCAAATGTATACCTGTTTGTACTATACATGAAGAAAATCGCGATGAAATTACCAGTCCAAGAGGATTTTTAGATCTTTTATCTGCTTATAAAGAGGGAATTCTAGAGCTTGATAAAGAAGCTAAGAAAGTTTTTGAATCTTGTTTTTTATGTACCAATTGTGTTGAAGTATGTCCAAGTAAATTAAGAGTAGATAATGCCATAGAAGAAGTTCGTTATGACATAGCTAAAAAATTTGGTATAGCTTGGTATAAAAAACTTATTTTTTTCTTTTTAAGAAGACGCACAATTTTAGATTTGGTAGCTAAGCTTGGCTATGTGTTTCAAAGTTGTGCGTTTAAAATTCAAAATGAGAATGAAAATACAGGTATGAAGGCAAGATTTTCCATGCCTTTTGTTAAAAAGGGAAGATTACTTACAAGTTTTAATAAAAAAAGTTTCTTAAATTCTAATCCAAAATTTATCAATAATGATGGAGAAAAAACAATAGGTTTTTTTGTAGGTTGTTTGGCGAATTATTTTTACATAGATACGGCTAATGCAGTGCTTAAAATCACTAGGGAATTAAAAATCAATGTGGATTTGATGAAAGAACAAGTGTGTTGTGGAGCGCCGCAATTTTTTACGGGTGATTTTAAAAGTGTTGAAGTTTTGGCTAAAAAAAATATTGAGTATTTTGAAAAAAAATTAGAAAAATTAGATGCTATTATAGTTCCTGAGGCCACTTGTTCGGCTATGTTAAAGATAGATTATGAACATTTTTTTATAATGCAAAATGATTTAGACTGGGCAAAACGCGCAAAATGTGTGTCATCTAAGATATATATGGCTAGCGAGTATTTTTATAAATTTACTTCTTTGGAAGAAATTTTAAAAACAAAAAATAAATTTAATTATAGCATTACTTATCACGATCCTTGCCATGCAAGAAAAATGCAAGGGGTTTTTAAAGAGCCAAGAGAACTTTTAAAAACAAATTATCATTTTGTAGAAATGAGTAATTCTAATACTTGTTGCGGTTTTGGCGGGGTGAGTATGCAAACGGATTATTATGATAAAGCCTTAAGTGTAGGGCTTAAAAAAGCACAAATGATCGATGAAAGTAAGGCTAGTGTGGTAAGCGCCGAGTGTTCAGCTTGTAGAATGCAAATTTCAAATGCATTAGAACAAAATTCAAGCAAGGTTGTTTTTGCCAGTCCTTTAGAACTTATAGCAAAAGCTTTGTGATGATGAAGATAGTATTTAAAGGCAAAAGTTCCGAATATGAAATTCAAAGATCGTGCTTTTGTGTTGATGCTTTTGTGATTAAAGATAAGATCGAAGAACGAGATGGTGTTGATTTTATCACTTCAAATATAGAGCTTTTGGAATTTAGTGATGACAGTTTTACTTTTGAAGAAATTGTAAAACATTTTAATATTTGTAATAGTGAAGATATGATTATCGTTGAAGATTTTGACATGAAATCAAACAAAGATAATCAAAACCAAGAAGATAATATAGAACATGACATCTTAAAATCCGAAAAAATAATACATGAAAACACAAAACAAATAAGTATGCAATTTAAAAATTTAAAATTTTTTTCAAGAATTTTTAAAAATGAAAATTTTCTTTCTGATTTTAAAGAAAGCAAGCAAGAAGTTGTTGCTATCAAAAAACATGAAAAACTTGAAATTTTTAAAAATTTATCTCAAGAAGATCAAGAAATTAGTTTTGTTAAAATTGAAATTTTAAATTATGATAGTAATGAAGATAGTTTAAGTTTTAATCTTGATATATTTCCAAGCGGTATGAGCTATAAGTATGGAATTTTAAAAGGTTCTATGCATATTATTTTACAAGGTAAAACTTCTAGTACGATGCTTTTTCCGTTTTTAAAAAGCATGATTTATAAAAATAAAAGCGAAAATTCAAGTGAAAAAATTTTTACTTTAATGATAAATCAGAAAAAGCACTATAAACTTATCGCAAATCTTTCTTAGTTTTATTTTATTATATTTTCTATATTAGAGCGATTTTTTTCAATTAAAGAGCGATTTTTTTGAGTTGTTTCTTTAAGATCGGCTATATCTTCTTTCATATTTTGTATATTTTGGTTGAGTAATTTTATCTTTTTTTCATAGCGAGTAACGATGATAAAGACTACAAATAAAAATATAATAATCAAAAAAATAAATGCTAAAAATTCCATATTTTTCCTTTTTAAAACTAGATTTTGAAATATATCATTTAAATACTTCAAAAAACTTTTATGGGTTTTTATTTTGTATTTTAGTTTTTTTATCTTTAAACTTATATATAAATTTTCAAAAAGTAACAAAAAAATATATAAAAAAATAATTAAATTAAAAAATAATCAAAGATAATAAATATCTCATTTTTTTATGTTATATTTTAATAAATATCCAAAAAGGATTTTAATATGGAAAAATCACTTTTATTTCATTTTAGACGTATTGGAGTTGAATTTATCATTTTTAGTGTTTATGCTGTTTTTAGTATCTCTTGGGCAGCAACAGGGTCTTTAATGCCCTTGATTTCAAATGATCTTGCCCTAAATACTCAGCAAGCTACTTTAATCACTAGCATGATAGTAGTTGCGAAAATTTTTGGTGCTTCATTTACTGCTTTTTTGGTTTATAAATTCGGATTAAAAAAGGGATATTTTTTAGGCTGTATTTTAATGAGTTCGGGTATCTTTTTAAGTTTTGTAGATAGTTATAGCGGTATTTTGATTATAAGATTTTTAACAGGGCTTGGTTCAGCTTGTGCTTTAGTTTGCTTAGTGCCTATTGCACAACAATGGTTTGAAAAAAAAGCTTTACATTTTGTAATTAGTTTTAATATGACTTCAAATTTGGTAGGCATTACCCTAGGACTTGTTTTAGCTGAAAGTATCTCAAATTATTTTGGAAATTGGAGAGATTCTTTATCATTTTATGCTTGGATTAATTTGATTTTATTGATTTTGTGGCTTTTTGTAGGTAAAGATGAGAATAAAAAAGAAGAAAAAAAGAATAATGCAAAAGATCTTATTTATGCTCTAAAATCTCGTGTTACTTGGGGTATGATTATTTTTTACATAGGGCCTATTTTATTTTTAAATTCTCTTTTTACTTTTTTACCAACTTTTTATGCGCAATATGCGGGTTTTAGTAAAGAATTAGCTGATTTTGCTAAAAAAGAAATTCCAGCCTTGGCTAATTTTGCTATTATTTTTGGTCCTTATCTTGGATTATTTTTTAAAAGAAAAAATATTTCTTTTAAAATAATGTTATTGTCTGGAGGAGCGTGTATTTTTATATGCGGATTTTGTATGTTGTTTTTACAAAATTTAGTATTGATACAGATTTTTGCTGTGTTATCAGGCATTTTTTATTCTATGTGGTTTCCATTTTTCTTTAATCTACCTTCAGAATTAAAAAATTCCAATCCAAATCAAACTGCTTATATTATGAGTGCTTTTTGGAGTATTACCTTTGTTATACTATCATTTAACCTATGGGTAGTATCTTGGAGTGTTGATAAAACCCATAGTTTTACTTTGGGTTTTGTTTATATTTTTGCTTTGATTTTTATTTCAGCGATCTTAGCACAATTTGTTTTACCTAGAAGAGAAAATTTTATACAAGGAGAAAAATAGAATGAATTTAATTCCAGAAATACTAGACTTACAAGGCGAATTTGAAAAAATTCGTCATCAAATTCATGAAAATCCTGAGCTTGGTTTTGATGAATTATGTACTGCAAAATTAGTGGCACAAAAATTAAAAGAATTTGGTTATGAGGTTTATGAAGAAATAGGAAAAACAGGCGTTGTTGGGGTTTTAAAAAAGGGAAATAGCGATAAAAAAATAGGACTTCGTGCAGATATGGATGCTTTGCCTTTACAAGAATGCACAAATTTGCCTTATAAAAGCAAAAAAGAAAATGTAATGCATGCTTGCGGTCATGATGGACATACTACTTCTTTATTGCTTGCTGCAAAATATTTAGCAAGTCAGAATTTTAATGGCACTCTAAATCTTTATTTTCAACCTGCTGAAGAGGGTTTGGGTGGTGCTAAGGCAATGATAGAAGATGGATTGTTTGAAAAATTTGATAGTGATTATGTTTTTGGATGGCACAATATGCCTTTTGGTAGCGATAAGAAATTTTATCTTAAAAAAGGTGCGATGATGGCTTCTTCGGATAGTTATAGTATTGAAGTTATTGGAAGAGGTGGTCATGGAAGTGCTCCAGAAAAGGCAAAAGATCCTATTTATGCTGCTTCTTTACTTGTGGTGGCTTTACAAAGCATAGTATCTCGCAATGTTGATCCCCAAAATTCAGCAGTTATAAGCATAGGAGCTTTTAATGCAGGGCATGCTTTTAATATCATTCCAGATATTGCAACGATTAAAATGAGTGTTAGAGCATTAGATAATGAAACTAGAAAGCTAACTGAAGAAAAAATTTATAAAATTTGTAAAGGTATTGCACAGGCTAATGATATAGAGATTAAAATCAATAAAAATGTTGTTGCACCAGTGACTATGAACAATGATGAAGCTGTGGATTTTGCTAGTGAGGTTGCAAAAGAATTATTTGGCGAAAAAAATTGTGAATTTAATCATCGTCCTTTAATGGCAAGTGAGGATTTTGGATTTTTTTGCGAAATGAAAAAATGTGCCTATGCTTTTTTAGAAAATGAAAACGACATTTATTTACATAATTCTAGTTATGTTTTTAATGATAAGCTTTTAGCTAGGGCTGCAAGTTATTATGCGAAGCTAGCTTTAAAATACTTAAAATAAAAACTAATCTAGAATTTCAAGCACAATTTCTTCCTTTAAACCTTTGATTTGAATTTCTTTGAGTTTTAGGTTTGAAGGAAGGTTTGCTAAAAGCTCTTTATTGTTTTTTACTTGGTTTTTTGCACTTATGGAGAGTAAAATTCCCCTATAAGCTTTAGCAAAATGACTGATGACTTTACCATTTTTTACAAATTTATAAGTATAAAATTTCTTTTTTGGGGTGTAGAATTTATCATAAAATCCCGCTCTAAGATCAAGTATTTCTTCATTTTCTAAGTACTCATCTAAGGCTTTACTAAAATGTTCTTTATAAAATTTCTCTATGGTAAAATTTCCTATTTTAGCCCCTTGCTTGAATTTATAAAAGGGTAGGGTATCATTAGCTCTTACAACGCCAAAAAGATTAGAAAATATAAGAGTATTTTCTAAAATATAAGCTTGGCTTTTTTTATCTAAGGCTTTAAAATTAAGATATTCATAACTTACCCCAGTGTAAAGCATTATAGCTTCTTGGGTGGGAGCTTGTTTTAAGTCGTGTTTAAATTTATCAATTTCATTTTCGTTTTTAATGCCAAAAAGTTCTTGTAAATTCTGTAAACTTGCGTTTTTGATAAATTCTTCATAATGCTTTAAAGCTTCCATTCTATAAGGAAATAATTCTTTAAATATAAATGAGTTTTCATTGATGGGATTTTTTACGCAATTTGCATTTTTGCTTTCACTAGGGGAGAATAAAATTTTCATTTTAGCCTTTTTTGTTAATATTATGAAAACATTAAGAGCAAAGAATTTAATCTTGCTTTTAATGTTTTTGAAGTTTTTATCATTTTAAAATTTAAAACGACGCTCCGCCCATTAACATAGAAAACATGATAAATGGAAGTATAATTTTTAACGCTTCTGTGGCGTCTTGATTGTTGATGCTTAGTTTTTCTATGCTGTCGATTCCTTGTGTGCTATAGTCACTAACAGGGATGTTTTTAAATTTTAAATCAAGATTGAGTTTATAATCATCGTTTTGAGTGATATTGTTTAAAATAGCTAAAGCTTTATCAAAGATTAATGCTTGTTCTTCATTTTGACTTTGAGCTTTTAAGGTTTGTAAATTTTCCTTAGCAGTTGCTATATAGCTACTAAATACGCCTTCGGTTTTAAGAGTTGAATCAATTTTAAAATTATTTAAGATGATGTATTTTTGGATTGTATTGCTAAAATCTGAAGCTTGTTCGTAGTTTGCTATATTAAGAAGTTCATTGATAGCTTGTTCATCCATAGCTAAAGTTTGAGTGTTAAATTTTATACCCTTAGAATCAAGGTAATTAAGTAAATCTTCTTTTAGATTTATATTTAGATTTGTATTGAAATTTAATTTTGCGTTATAAAATTTTATATCAAGATTATCTAGATAATTGTTTTCTTGTTTGTTGATAGAGTTATCAAATGATAAAGTATAAGAATCCGAGCTTAATTTATTGATAAAAGAGCTGATTTTTGGTTCTTGTTGAAATAAGCTTGCATTGATGTCGCTAACAACTTTTTCTCCAAGTTTAAAATTTTCAAAAACCAAATTTGATTGTATGCTTTTTTGGTTTTTAAAAAGATCGTTGTAATATTCTTTAATGCTAATTGATGCATTTGCTTCGCCTTTGTAAATTTCATTTGAGCGAATTTTGATATTTTTTGCTTGAAATAGTTCTTGATACTCATCGTTGTTATCTTTTGCAAGAGTTTTGAAATTTGAACTTAAACACGCTATAAAATCACCATCTGCATTGCATTTAAAATCAGAAAATTCAATCTTTATTCCAGAATCCTGAGAAAGGTTTACAATTTCTTGTTTAACTGTTTGATTTAGTTGATTTTCATATTTTTTAACTGTTTTTTCATCTATGGAATTTCCGCAAGCTGAAAACAAAACAGCTATTCCAATAGAGAGAAAAATACCTTTTTTCATAGTTTTCTCCTTAAAAATTTTAAAAAAAAGATTATATCTTTTTTTACTTAAAATTTAAACAATGCTAAAAGAGAGTGTGAGATTAATTACATTTTTACACATAGGAAAATCTTTTTAGTTTGTTTCAAATGCATTATTTATAATTTTAAGTATAATTAACTTTGCAATTATTATATATTTTGCAATAGCTTTAAGCTTATTTTAAAGAAAGGAAATGTATGAAAAAAATACTTCTAAGTGTTTTAACGGCCTTTGTTGTAGTAGTATTGGCTGCTTGTGGAGGAAATTCTGACTCTAAAACTTTAAATTCTCTTGATAAGATCAAGCAAAATGGAGTTATTAGGATTGGGGTATTTGGCGATAAACCACCTTTTGGTTATGTGGATGAAAAAGGAAACAATCAAGGCTATGATATAGCTTTAGCTAAACGCATAGCAAAAGAACTTTTTGGCGATGAAAATAAGGTGCAATTTGTTCTTGTTGAAGCTGCAAATAGGGTTGAGTTTTTAAAATCAAATAAAGTAGATATTATTTTGGCTAATTTTACTCAAACTCCGCAAAGAGCCGAGCAGGTTGATTTTTGCTTGCCTTATATGAAGGTAGCTTTAGGCGTAGCTGTACCAAAGGATAGTAATATAACTAGCGTAGAAGATTTAAAAGATAAAACCTTGCTTTTAAACAAAGGCACAACAGCAGATGCGTATTTTACGCAAAATTATCCTGATATTAAAACTTTAAAATACGATCAAAATACCGAAACTTTTGCCGCTTTGATGGATAAAAGAGGCGATGCTTTAAGTCATGATAATACCTTGCTTTTTGCTTGGGTGAAAGATCATCCTGATTTTAAAATGGCTATCAAAGAGTTAGGCAATAAAGATGTTATCGCACCAGCAGTTAAAAAAGGCGATAAAGAACTTAAAGAATTTATCGATAATTTGATCATTAAACTAGGCCAAGAGCAGTTTTTTCACAAGGCTTATGATGAAACTTTAAAAGCTCATTTTGGAGATGATGTTAAGGCTGATGATGTAGTGATTGAAGGTGGAAAAATTTAACAAAGGGCTTTTTGCCCTTTATATTGATTTAGGATAAAATATGCAAAAAAAATACAAAAATATTATTTATGCTTCTTTGGGTGGAATTTTGGAATTTTATGATTTTGTGCTTTTTGCCTTTTTTTTGGATATTTTTGCTAAGGTATTCTTTCCGCAAAATGATGCTTTTTGGATGCAGATAAATGCTTATATAGCCTTTGGTGCTGCTTATTTAGCGCGTCCTTTTGGTTCTATTGTGATGGCACATTTTGCTGATAGATATGGAAGAAAGAATATTTTTTATATTTCTATGCTTTTGATGGTTTTGCCTAGTTTTGCTTTAGCTTTTTTGCCAAGTTATGAAAGTATAGGTATATTTGCTACTTTGATTTTATTTACTATTCGTATTTTGCAAGGTTTAGCCGTTGGAACTGAGGTGAGCGGAGCTTGGATTTATGTGAGCGAATTTGTCAAAGGGCGTCAAATTCCTTTAGCTCTTGGTTTTATTTCAGCGACTTTAACCATAGGCTTATTACTAGGAAATATTGCCACTTTAGGCATAAGATCTTATTTTACCCCAGAAGAAGTTCAAAGCTATGCTTGGAGAATTCCTTTTATCATAGGAGGATTTTTTGGAATTTTAGCTTTGTTTTTAAGAAATAAACTCAGCGAAACTCCAGAATTTGTAAAAGTTCAAAATGAAAAGAAAATTTTAAGTTTTCCATTGTTTGAAGCTTTAAAAACTCATAAAATGAGCATGCTTGTTTGTTTTTTAATGACCATGGTTTTAACAAGCGGTGTGGCAACTTTGATGATTTTGCCTAAGTATTTTGAAAGTCTTTTAGCTATGAGTAAAACTTCTGCTTTATGGGTACAAAATTTTGCTATTTTAGCGGTGATTTTTGGAGCTTTATTTCAAGGTTTTTTAGCAAGCAAATGGGGGAGCTATAGGATTTGTTCTATTTTTAGTATAGCTTTTATTATCTTTGGTATGCTTTTTAGTTTTTATGATGAGAAATTTTTATTTTATTTTTTACTGGCTTGTTTTACACAAGGTATTATCACTTTCGCACCTGTTTTTATGACACAAATTTTTAAAAGCGAACTTAAATTTAGTGGGCTTAGTTTTGCTTATAATATTTCTTATGCGATTTTAGGTTTTTTAACCCCTTTTGTAGTTAATGCTTTTTATAAAGAGTATTTAGGTATTTATCTTGCTATAGTGGGATCTTGCTCCTTATTTTGCGTGTTTTTGTTAAAACGCGTTTTTGCAAGAAGCAAGATTAAAGAATTAAGCATTGTCTTTTAAAACTTCAAAAACAACCTTAGATATTTTTTCAACTGAAGCGATTTCGCAATGCTCATCAGTTGAATGAGGATTATGGATATTTGGACCTATAGAAGCGCATAAAAGCTCTTGTTTTTTCTCTATAATGCCACACTCAAGCCCTGCATGGATAGCTGAAACTTTGGCATTAGGCGATACTTTTTTAAGCGCTTTAAAAACCATGTCGCTAAGTGCGTTTGGTTTGCCTTCCCAAGGTGGATAGAAATTAAAACTTCTTACTTTAAAATCAAAAGCCTTGAAAAATTCTAAAGTTTCAAATTCTACTTGCTTAAGTCCATCAAGTATATTAGATCTTGCAAAAAGTGCGAATTTGATTTGTTTATCTTGCATTCTTAAAGTAGCTAGGTTAATGCTTGTTTGAACTATACCTAGATTTTCATCATAAGCTCTAACTCCATGAGTAAAAGAATTTATAAGGCTTAAAAGTTTGTTACTTTGATCGCAAATTTCAAATTCACCTTCTTCTTTAAAATCGCATTTTATCCAGTTATTGCTCTTTACTTCATTTTTAAAATGCACTAAAGCTTTGGCGTGTTTAGGTATAGAATTGATTCTTTCTCCACCTTCAAAAGAAATGATTTCTCCTTTATTTTCTTGTATGAATTTAGCCATTTCTTTGATGGAGCTTTTTTCGTTGCGTACGATATTTATACCTGAGTGTCCACCTTTAAAATTTTGTGCGCAAAGCTCATAAATTTTACCCTTTTTTCTAAGGGTATTAAAAGGCAAGCTAGCTTCTATATCTACTCCACCTGCACAGCCTATCATGATCTCATCATCGCTTTCATGATCTAAATTTAAAAGCATTTTAGATTCTAAAGTGTGCTCGAGTGAATTCACTCCCATGAGTCCTACTTCTTCATCGTTTGTAAAAAGACACTCTAAATTTTCAAATTCAGCCATAGCGCTCATCATGATGGCTATACCTATACCATTATCCGCGCCAAGACTTGAATTTTTGGCTCTTAAAAAGCCATTTTCTTCATAAACTTCTAAGTTTGGTGCATCGCCCATACAGACCATATCATAATGGCTTTGTAAGCAAATTTTTGGTTTGCCTTTTATGGCATGGATATTTCCTGCCTTATCTACACTCACCTTAAAGCCTTTATCTTTGGCGTAAGAGCTTAAAAATTCTTTCATTTGTTCTGTTTCATAACTGCAATGAGGAATTTTACATAATTGCTTAAAATTTTCTATAACATTTTGCATTTTATCTCCTTTGTTTTGATAAAATTATGGCATATTTTTTAAAATTTAAAGGCAAAATGATTAAAAAATGAGAATAAATTATAAAAAATTATTTAATTTAAGAAAATTACTAAGTGATCCAAAAAAACTTTTTTCTGTATTAATTTTTACTCTTGTAGTTGTTTTTATCCAGAATTATATTGCCCAAAATTCTAGTTTTGAAGGAAAAGTAGTTAGAATTATTGATGGAGATACTATAGAAGTTAATCATGAAGACAAACTCGCTAGAATAAGATTTTTTGGTATAGATGCACCAGAACTTAAACAAAGTTTTGGAAAGCAATCAAAAGAAGCTTTAAGTAGAATTTTAAGCGGTAAACAAGTTGAAATTATTTATAAAAATAAAGATACTTATGGTAGAATTGTTGCTATTGTAAAGCTTAATAATGTTGATATTAATCGATTTTTAGTAAGCAAAGGCTATGCTTGGGCTGATACTTACTATAGTAACGCTTATATTAAAGAACAAGAAAATGCTAAGAAAAATCATTTAGGTCTTTGGAAAGAGGGTAATCCTATAGAGCCTTATAAATGGAGAAAACACAATAAATTCTAAGGAAAAACATGAAAAAATATATTTTAATGATACTATTAGTTTTAGGAATTTCTGGATGTTTTGTAAATGAAAGAGGAATTTCAAATCGTTTTTATGATGATTGCAAAGAATATTATGATGGAAGTGGAACTTATCATAAGGATTGCCCAAA
Source organism: Campylobacter sp. US50a (assembly GCF_004379015.1). Classification (NCBI taxonomy): domain Bacteria; kingdom Pseudomonadati; phylum Campylobacterota; class Epsilonproteobacteria; order Campylobacterales; family Campylobacteraceae; genus Campylobacter; species Campylobacter sp. US50a. The sequence goes on from NZ_RYYJ01000002.1 coordinate 157,459, forward strand.
GAATTGGGTGGATATTAAAATGACTCCTTGATTATTTTCCACCCACAGAGGTCATTAATGCAGCTGCTACGGCTTCTGGATTGTTGATTTTGGCACCTTGTTCTTGATTTTCTGTAGGTTTAACAGTATTAAGTGGCGGACGCTTGAGTTTAAATATATGCTCATCAGTGCTAACAACTTGTATCGTTCCTTCAAACATTTTAATTTCTTTAACATGCCCGACCACTTTTACATCTCTTTTTTTGGAGGTTTCGTCAAAAAGTGCATGAGCTTCAAGTTCTAAAACATCGCCTAATTTAAGCGGAGCATAAAAAAAACATTTTGATCCAATAATCACTGAAAATTCTTTATTGATAGAGGCTTGTGCTACATAGTTTGCCGCAGCGAAAATAAAGGCATCAAAAATCAATCCTTGATCATCTGCTACCATTTCGCTTGTGGTTATTAAAATTGATTTGGCATAGTTTTTATCAATTTCTATAATGGTTCCAGCAAGCGAAGTGTTTAATTCAGGACAAGTGAGTAATTCTGCTCTAACACGAGATATATCTTCTGCAGATGCGTATTCTTCAAGTTGTGCATATTCTTCAAAATTATCTTTTTTTGCCATATCTAACCTTTAAATTCTACTTATCTACTTCAAAATATCTAAAGCCTAGATCGACAAAAAGCAAAAAGAATTTATATCCCAATACGCACATAAACTCTTTTGGGTGCTTCATAGCCTTCAATGGTAAGATTTTTATCCTTTGGATCTAAGAAATTTTCCAGCGAAAAAGAGTCTATCCATTCTGTTTTTCTTTGTTCGTTTTCATCGGTTTTTTTTGTAGCCAAAACTTCAAATTCTTTAAATCCTGCTCTTTCACACCAGTTTTTTAATGCACTAATGCTTGGTATAAAATAAATATTTGGAATTTTAGAATAAGTTTTATTAGGCACAAGAGCGATTTCTCTCTCATCTTCTATATACATGGTATCTAAAAAAACAACTCCATTTTTATTAAGTCCTGCTTTTAAATCTTTTAGCATTTTTATAGGATCACTTCTATGATAAATCACCCCAAGACAGAAAATCACATCAAATTTCAAGCCATAGCTTGGAAGATCTTCTACGCCTAAAAGTTCGTATTCTATAGGAGTTTTAGCTAAAGCGTTAATGAGTTCAAATTGCAAACGGTATTTGATAGAAGGATCAAAACCTATGAGTTTTGCAGGATTAAATTCAAGCATTTTAAACATATAATAACCATTATTACAGCCTATATCAGCAACGCATTTTTGAGAAATTTCGTTCATAAAAGGCTTTAAAATATTAAATTTAATAAAACTTTGCCATTCTGTATTGATGAAAAGATCGTCTATTTTAAAAGGACCTTTTCTCCATGGTTTAAGTTCTTTTGTTATAGCTAGGATTTCATCTTTGGCTTGAGAATTTGTAGATAAATTTACACTATCATCTAAAGAAAAATTACAAGCAAGATTGAGAGCTTTAAGTTCTTGAATTTTAGCGTATAAAGGGTGATTTAGAAATTGTTTTTCGAGTAAATTTTCTTGCATTTTTATCCTTGATATTTGCTTTTAATGCTAAATTATAACATTAAAAGCTTTTATGGCAATATAAATCTCATATGTATTAAATATTTGATCAAAAATAAATTTTTAAAAACTCAAAATACTTCCCAAAACTCACATAAGCTTTAGAACTATAATCATCATTTTTATAAAGCTTTAGCTAAATCAAGCTTAACATAAAAATTTCCTGTTTTATTATAAAGCAGTTGCAAATCATAGGCATTCATATAGTTTGTTTCACTTGCTCTATATAGTTTAGAAACATTCTCACACCAAGAATAACCTATATCATAAAAAGGAGTGATATAAAAATCTTTCAAAGGAGTAGCCATTCTAAGTCCAAAGCTAGCCACTACAGCATTATCTCTATCTTCATTATTATAAACCCTTACTCCATAAGGACCTACTAAAGATATAGTTTTACTATTATCTAGTATAAATAGATTCATTAATAACTTGTTGATAATTTAAGCTAAAAAGATGAGTAAAGGTATCATTAAAGAAATAAGCATTGTTAAGATTGACATTAAGTTTAGCAAATTTTCAAATTCTACTCCATCTACTTTGCTTGTTTCTATACCTCATTAAGAAATTCATGCGTTGATTGCTTTTAGAACTGCTAAGATTTTTATATGAGTATCTTTAGGTTTAAGATAAAAAACTGAACTAAGTTCTCCTTGTTCTAATATAAGTTTATTATAACTTGCATTAGCATAATCGGTTTTTGCTATGATTAAAAAAGGAAGTGCTCTAACTGTTTTTATTACTATGATTAGCTGTATTGACACTATTAAAAGAAAGAACTTTATCTTCTCTCATATCAGAAGCAAGTAAATAATGTTTAAAATTTAAATCGTTTATATTTATAATATTTACTTTAGTATTGTTATAAATTAAAGTAATATTGTTAATATCATGTTTAGAACTCTTAGAATAATAATTTATACCTTGGGGTTTTATAAGTAGAATTGGTTTTATCATAAAGTTTGTTATCATTAAAATAATACTCTGGAATATTGAAATTTCGATTGTCTGTAGTATTTGCTTGAGTGACTAAAAGCATTGATGCTTAAGAAGGTAACAATAGAAAGTTTAAAACAAAATTTCTCTATACCCCTCCCCGTGAAGTTAAAAAGCTTAATGGCTGGCATAGATATCCTTAAATATTGATTATTATATTTTAACTATTTAACAATATCTGTAAATATTATTAAAAGGAAGCGTAATTATAATATTCTTAAGTATATTAATTATAAATAAAATATTTAAATAATATTAATAATAAAAAAGTTATTTTTTAATTTTATTTTTTATAATATATATTTAATATTATTAAAAAGCTTTATTAAATTAATATTGGACGGAATTTTTTAATATAAGCTAAAAAGCGATATCAAAGAATTTCCATTGTATAATCTAATGTTTTTTAAATGTAAAATATTTTTTAAGGTAAAGCGATGAAAATGCGTGTGTATTATGAAGATACTGATGCGGGTGGAGTGGTGTATCATAGTAATTATTTAAAATTTTGCGAGAGAGCAAGAAGTGAAATTTTTTTCAATAAAAAAGTAGATATTTTTGATGCGTCTAAGGGACATTTTTTGCTTGCAAAAGCAAATTGCAATTTCTTAAAACCTGCAAAACTTGGAGATATAATAGAGATTAAAACAAAAATTTTAGAAGTCAAAAATGCTTCTGTGGAAATTTCACAAGAAATTTATAAAGATGAAATTTTGCTTTTTAAAATGGAATTAACTTTAGCTTTTATTAAAAACGAAAAACCAGCTAGAATGGATATGCAGTTAAAAAAGCTCTTTGAAGAATTATTTTAATTCTTCAAAGCTTGCTTGTTTGCCTTGCATAAGACGCACTTTGTAATCAACTTGAGAATTTTTGATTTTCTCATCAAATAAACTTTCACTTTTTTTATTTAAGAATTCGGTATAAAAGTAATCAACTCCTATACTAGTGGCATAAGCAATCCAGTTATAATCTATACTTTGATTAAAAATTTCATTAAGATAGACTAAGTTATCATCGTGGTTATTGATAGAATTAGCAATGATGAAATTTTCTCTATCTCCTTGTTGTGTTAAACTTAAAAATGTTGGATTATAGTTGATTTGAGTGGATAAAAGCACATAAGGATGAATGTTATAAATTCTTAGTTGAGAACTTGCTAGAGCTGTTTTGATCAATGGAGTGTTAAAAAATATTGAGGCATTATTAACTCCGCCTTGTGATCTTAAAAGTCTGCTAAAATCAAGCTTCTCGCCTTCTATGGTATATATTCTAGCATTATTATTTTGAGCAAGAATTCTTGAATTTAGATTGCTTGATAAGGCAGAGCCATCGCTAAATATTGCGATATTAGCATTTGATTTGCTTAAAAGTGTGGCAATTTGAGCATCATAGTCAATACTTCCAAAAATAATATTTTGATTTGAAAATTGTATGTTGTTTTTATGGATGGTCGGTATAAAAATTTTCATATTTCCTGAGTAATTTTTCAACTCATTGGCACCTTTTAGAGTAAATCCAGCTATGGCATACTGATATCCTTGAGCTTGTGCTGCATCAAGCGCGGCTCGAATTTTATCACTATCTTCTGTGCCAGTTAAAAAAACTTTTACTTTGATTTCAGCTCTTTGTCTTAAAAGATAGGCTATGCTTGAATTTATTATAGTATTTGAGTAGCTTTTTATGGTTTTTTCTGGGATAATTATCGCAAGTTTAACAGAAGTAATTTTTTGAACATTTTTTTCAAAATCAGTAATGGAATTTAATAATTTTGCATAAACATTAGATAAAAATTGATCGTTTTGGTCTGCAAATTCACTTAAAAAACTGAGATACAATCTTGATTCTAAAAGATCAAAAAGACAATTTGTGTTGCATTCTTGAACGCTTAATTTAGGATAAAAATTTTCAACAGGTTTTACATCGACTAATTTTTGCTCTTTTGCATTAAGCAAAAAGCAAGATAAGAAAAATATTAAAAATATTTTTTTCATAAAAATCCTTTAATTTTTTTTAAATCTTGTATGAAATTTTTTTCATAACTTGGATTTTTTTCTATAAAATCTAAATCATAACTTGGCATTATGAAAAAATTTTTATAAGCAAAAACTTCACCTTTTAAAATGTGATAATCTTTAAATCCCAAGCTTTTAAATGTGTATTCTCCTAGACAAAGCAAAAAAGCAGGTTGAATCAGTTTTAGTTCGTTCCAGAAAAATGGTAAGCAAGATTGTAGCGAAAAATCATCAAATTTTCCATTACAAAAACATTTAAATAAATAAGAAAAATAAAAATCTTCATCGCAAAGCCCTAAAATTTGATAAATATAGTGTTTTAATTTTTTACCTTTTTTTGAATTAAGTAAAATTCCGCTTTCATTTTCACTCTTTTGCCCAAAAACATCAAGAATTAGCAATTTGGCATTTTTTATCTTAGGCTCCATAAGACTAAATTTTCTTGTTTTGGAAAATTGGCATAAGGTGCAAGATGAAACAAGTTGTTTTAATTCTTGAAAATTTTGTACTTGTTCAAAGTGGTTTGTATGTGTATCAACAAAGTTAAATCCCATAGCTTTTAAATAATAAAGACTTCTTATCATAAATCACACAATTTTTCTAAATTTTCTCCACTTAGACGATAATTTCTCCATTGTTTAAGATGTTTAGCGTTTAAACTTTCATAAAAATTAATACCTAAAATATTATCATTTAAGCAAACCCAGTCGAGTCTTTTTAAATTTTCTTTTTTGCAAATTTCTCCTAAAAATTTAAAAACAGCTTTTCCATAACCTTTTTTACGAAAATCTTCTCGTATATAAATATCTTCAAGATAAATTCCACCACTACCCCAAAAAGATGAAAAAGTATAAAAATAAATCATATAGCCTATAGTTTTTTCATTTTCTTTTAACAAAAAAGCACGAGCAAATTTATTTTTTAGTAAAGAATGTTCTAGTTTTTCTTTCGTGCATTGAAGAAAATCTAACATATCTTCGTATTTTGCAAATTCTATGATCATTTCTTGTAAAATATCTAAATCTTCTTGTCTTAAATCAATAATTTTAAATTCTGACATTTTTAACCTTTTAAAAATAATTTCAAAATTTATCAAAAGAATTTAAAAATTACTCTTAATCAAAAGCAATTTATAAGTAAGATTAAGATAAAATACAAGTTTATTTTATAATTTTTTAAGGAAAAATCAAATGAAAAGAACTTATCAGCCGCATGGCACTCCAAGAAAACGCACCCATGGTTTCCGTGTTCGTATGAAAACTAAAAATGGTCGCAAGGTGATCAATGCAAGACGCGCTAAAGGTAGAAAAAGACTTGCTGTGTGAAAAATTTTGATAAATTTAGCACAAACGAGGAATTTTCATCTGTATATAAAGTAGGTAAAAAATGGCATTGCGAAGGTGTGATCATTTTTTATCTGAATAGTTATGAAAAAAAAATAGCAGTTGTTGCTAGTAAAAAAGTTGGAAAAGCAGTGGTTAGAAATCGTTCAAAACGAATTTTAAGGGCTTTGTTTGCTAAGTTTGAAAGATATCTTCAAGATGGCAAATATATTTTTGTAGCTAAAAATGAAATCACTGAACTTTCTTTTTCTAGGTTAGAAAAAAATCTAAAATGGGGATTGAAAAAACTAGAATGTTTCAAATGATATGCCTAAAAATACTCCGTTTTTATCAGAAATTCTTAAGCCCTTTAAAACCCGCTGCTTGTAGGTATTATCCTAGTTGTTCTGAGTATGCACTTTGGCAGTTTCAAAAAAAGAATTTTTTTCTAGCTTTTTTTTCTACTTTTTTTAGAATTTTAAGATGTAACCCTTTTTTTAAAGGGGGATTTGATTATCCTAGAGTTTCTAAAAATTTTTATCCTATGAATTTATGTTTTAAGCCTATATTTTTAGCAAAAAAACAACTTTGTTTTTTATACATACCTTATAAAAATAAAAGTTTTTATCTTATAAAAATCATCTTTAAAAGGACAAATCAGTGAATAATTCAAATAATATTTTTCAGCAAAAGCGTATACTTTTGGCTGTTGTGATTTCTTTTTTATTTTTTGTTGTTTATGATTATTTTTTCATTCCAAAGCAACCTTTAAAAATAGAACAAAACATTACACAACAAAATCAACAAAACACAAGCATAAATAACACTCCTAATATACAAAATACCACCACAAATACTCCAAGTGTGGCTTTAGTTTCGCAAGATAGTGTGATATCTAAGGTTCAAAGCAAACATTTTGAAGCACAAATTGACTCTTTTGGTAGAATTTCTGCTTTTTATTTAAAAGATAAAAAATACCAAAATGAGAAAGGGGAATTTATAAATCTTGTTAGCAAGGAAAATAGTCCTTATCCTTTAGAAATGCGTTTTAGTGATCCAAGTATTAACTCAGAGGCTTTTAAATTTCCTTATATTGCTAACTCTAGCAATCTTTTTGTTGATGAAAATGGAAGTCAAGTTTTAAAACTCACTCAAAATCTTTCCGGATTGAAAATCGAAAAAGATATTACTTTTTATTCAAAAGGAAATTATGAGATAGAAGTTAAACTCAGCAAAAATGCAAATTATTTTATAAGTCCAGGATATCGTCCAAATATTGCCGTAGATAGTTATACAGTTCATGGTGCTTTGGTAATGGATAATAAAGAAACCATCGAAACTTATAAAGATGGAGATGTAGAGAAGGATGAAAGTGCTAATAATGTCGTAATGACTTCGGCTTTTGATAGATACTATGCAACTTTCTTTTATAATTTTGATAAACCTTTAAATGTGGCAATCAGCAAGGATGCTAATAAAAACCCTATAGTTTTTGCTTATAGTGATAATGAATTTAAAGCAGGGGGTTATATAGGTTCTAAAGAACATGTGATTTTAAGAAGTATAGATCCACGCCTTGAAGCAGTTGTTGAATATGGTTGGTTTACTTTTATTGCTAAGCCTATGTTTGAGTTTTTGAATTTCTTGCATCAGTATATAGGAAATTGGGGTTGGGCTATCGTTGTGATGACTTTAATTGTGCGTATTATTTTATTCCCACTAACTTATAAGTCTATGATTTCTATGAATAAACTTAAAGATCTTGCTCCTAAAATGAAAGATATTAGAGAGCGTTATAAAGGCGATCCACAAAAAATGAATATGCATATGATGGAGCTTTATAAAAAACATGGTGCAAATCCTATGAGTGGTTGTTTGCCTATACTTTTACAAATTCCTATTTTCTTTGCTATTTATCGCGTTTTGCTTAATGCTATTGAGCTAAAAGCAGCTCCTTGGGCGTTTTGGATACATGATTTATCGGTAATGGATCCTTATTTTATTTTGCCTATTTTAATGGGTGCAACGATGTTTTTACAACAGCTTATTACACCTATGACTATACAAGATCCTATGCAAGCTAAGATTATGAAATTTTTACCAGTGATTTTTACTTTTTTCTTTATCACTTTCCCAGCAGGACTTACGCTTTATTGGTTTGTAAATAACCTTTGTTCTTTGGTTCAACAATGGGTTATCAATAAAATATTTGCCAAAGAACATCACAAAAAACAAGCGGAGCATGAAAAATGAAAATCGAAGCCATTGATCTTCAAAGTGCCTTAACAGAAGCTTCAAGAAGTTTAGAATGTTCTGTTATGGACTTAGAATATGAGATTATTCAGCATCCAAGAAAAGGTTTTTTTGGATTTGGAAGAAAAAAGGCAATTATAGAGGCTAAAGCAAAAAAAAGGATTTTGAAAAAAAATCCTAAAAAAGAATTTACAAGTTCAAAAAATCACAAACTAGAAACACATGAGCCAAAACGAGAAAACAAGATTGAAATAAAAAATGAAAAAAATAAAAGTCAAAAAGAAAAATACACAGTAAAAAGTGATGAAATTTTTGATAGTTTTCATCGAGAAAGCAAAGGAGTGCGTAATACTCAGGATATTTTAGATGAGATTCGTATTCAGCTTGTAAAACTTTTAGAAAGCTCCCAGTTTAAAATAGAGCTTAGTGAACTTAGAATGTATGATGAAGATTGTGTTTTGATTCGATTGGATGGAGAAGATGCTGCTTTGATGATAGGCAAAGAAGCGCATCGTTACAAGGCTATTTCTTATCTTTTGCATAATTGGATCAATTTAAAATATAATCTTTTAGTACGCCTTGAGATCGCTCAATTTTTAGAAAATCAAATTCAAGGTATGCAGCTTTATTTACAAAGCGTGATTGAAAAAATTAAAATTCATGGACGCGGACAAACCAAACCTTTAGATGGGGTTTTGATAAAAATTGCTTTAGAGCAGTTAAGAGCTGAATTTCCAGATAAGTATGTAGGAATTAAGCAAAATAATGATCAAAGATTTGTTGTAATAAACGACTTTTTCAAAAAAGATGAGTGATACTATAGCGGCTATTGCCACAGCTCATGGTGTGGGTTCGATTTCTATTGTAAGATTAAGCGGTGAAAGGGCTTTAGAATTTGCCTTAAAGCTTAGCCACAAAACCAAACTCACCCCCCGCCATGCTACTTTTACAAAACTTTTTAATCAAAATAATGAAATTATCGATGAAGCTATAATGATATATTTTAAAGCCCCTTATAGTTTTACAGGGGAAGATATAGTAGAGTTTCAAACTCATGGAGGATTTAGTGTGAGTGAAGTTTTACTCGAAGAACTTGTGAGTTTAGGAGCAAGACTTGCTTTAGCAGGGGAATTTAGCAAAAGAGCGTGTTTAAATGGTAAAATGACTCCTTTAAAAGCTTTAAATATACAAGATCTCATACTTTCAAAATCTGCACTTGCAGCTAAAATTATAGCACGCAACATGCAAGGAAACTTAGGAGAACTTTTAGAAAAAATTCGCACAGATTTGGTTAAAACCTTGGCTTTTGTAGAAACTAGCATTGATTATGCTGATGATGATTTACCTTCTGATTTATTAGAACAAATTTCTACTATGTGTGAAGAAAATTCTAAAATTTTAAAAGAAATTTATACACTTTCTCAAAGCAGAAAAGGACTTATAGAAGGTTTTAAAATCGCTATTGTAGGTAAGCCAAATGTAGGCAAATCCTCGCTTTTAAATGCCTTGCTTTCTTATGAAAGAGCTATTGTTTCAGATATAGCAGGCACCACTCGTGATACTATAGAAGAGAGCTTTAAATTAGGAACACATTTATTACGCATTATAGATACAGCGGGTATTAGGGAAAGTAAAGATGTTATAGAACAAATCGGCGTAGCTTTAAGTAAAAAAAGTTTAGAAGATGCAGATATTATTTTGGCAGTCTTTGATGCTTCAAGAGTGCAAGATAAAGAAGATGAGAAAATTTTTGACTTATTAGCAAATACTGATAAAAAAATCTTTTGGATTTTAAATAAAAGTGATTTAGAAAATGTTTTCAAAAATACTCAAAATAAAAATTTTATCAAGCTTAGTGCTCAAAAAGATATCACTTTATTAAAAGAAGAATTGCAAAATTATCTTAATTCTTTTGATAGCGAAGGTATTATGGTAAGTTCTTTAGATCTTATTAATGCTTGTAAAATTTCAAGTGAAGCGATTTTTAGAGCTAAAGGACTTTTAGAGGAAAGTTCTTTAGAACTTTTTGCTTTTGAACTTAATTTAGCTATTAATGAACTTGCAAGATTTACTAAAGATTTTCAAAGAGATGAAATTTTAGACGAAATGTTTGGTAATTTTTGTTTAGGAAAATGAAAGGATAAAAATGGATAAAGAAACCATAAAAGCACATAAAATCAGCGATGAAGAATATGCACAAATTTTAGAAATTTTAGGACGAGAACCAAATTTATTAGAACTTGGGGTTATTTCTGCGATGTGGAGTGAGCATTGCTCTTATAAATCCAGTAAAAAATATCTTAATGGTTTTCCAACTAAAGCACCTTGGGTGATTCAAGGTCCAGGAGAAAACGCAGGGGTTATTGATATCGGGCAAGGTATGGCAGCAGTTTTTAAGGTAGAAAGTCACAATCACCCTAGCTTTATCGAACCTTTTGCAGGTGCGGCTACAGGAGTAGGGGGAATTTTGCGTGATGTTTTTACTATGGGTGCAAGAGTGGTTGCAGGGCTAAATTCTTTAAAATTTGGCAATATTCATGATGAAAAATGCGGCAAACATCAAAAATACCTTGTTAAAGGTGTGGTAAATGGAATTTCTCATTATGGAAATTGCATGGGTGTGCCAACTATAGGTGGAGAATGTGCTTTTGATGAGTGTTTTAATGGAAATATCTTAGTAAATGCCTTTGCTTTAGGGGTTTGTAAAAGTGAAGATATCTTTTATGCTAAGGCTGAAGGTGTAGGAAATCCTGTGATTTATGTGGGTTCAAAAACAGGGCGTGATGGACTTGGTGGAGCGGTTATGGCAAGTGATAGCTTCAATGAAGAAAGCAAATCTTTGCGTCCTACAGTGCAAATTGGCGATCCTTTCAGTGAAAAACTTCTTATGGAGGCTTGTTTAGAGCTTTTTAAAACCGATTATATTGTGGGTATTCAAGATATGGGTGCTGCAGGGCTTACTTCAAGTTCTTTTGAAATGGCAGGAAGAAGTGGCAGTGGCATGAAACTTTACTTAGATAAAACTCCTATGCGTGAAAGCGGTATGACTCCTTATGAGTTAATGCTTAGCGAATCTCAAGAAAGAATGCTTATTTGTGCGAAAAAAGGCTATGAAGATAAGGTTATAGAAATTTTCAAAAAATGGGATTTAGATGCTGTGGTTATGGGTGAGGTTACCAATACAGGAAAAATGGAACTTTTTTGGCATGATGAGCTTGTAGGGCTTATTCCTATCGAGCCTTTAAGTGAAAAATCGCCGATTTTAAGTCGCCCTACAAGTGAGCCAAAATATTTAAGTGAAATTAAAGACTATAAATTTGAGCTAAAATCAAGTATTCAAGAGCTTTTTATACAAATGCTTCAAAATGAAAATATAAATAACAAAGCTTTTATTTATGATCAATTTGATTCAAGCGTGCAAACCAATACCATAAAAGCCGATGGAAAATTAGGTGCTAGTGTTATTCGTATTAAAGAAAATGGCGCAAGTGTGGCTATGGCTGTAGAATGTAACTCACGCTTAAATTATGTAAATCCTAAAATAGGAGCAGCTTTAGCAGTAGCTTCTGCAGGAAGAAAGGTTGCTTGCACAGGAGCTAAGCCTTTGGCAATAAGCGATTGTTTAAATTATGGAAATCCGCAAAATCCTGAAGTGATGTGGCAATTCGCACAAGGTTGCGAAGGTATTAAAGAAGCTTGTAAAGAGTTAAATACCCCAGTAGTAAGCGGCAATGTTTCACTTTATAATGAAACTGAAGGCGTAAGTATTTATCCAAGTCCTACTATAGTAAGCGTAGGGGTTTTAGAAGATGCAAATAAAACCTTAAAAGCTAGTTTTGAAAAAGAAAATTTAAGCGTTTATCTTTTGGGTGAAAGTTTAGGAGAATTTGGTGGATCTATGATAATGAAAATCCAAGATAAAAAAGTATCAGGAAGTCTTAAAGAGCTTGATTATAAAGCTGAACTTGCACTTTGGGATTTGCTTTATAAAGCCAATCAAAATTCTTTACTTGAGTGTGCCAATAGCGTAGGAATAGGGGGTATTGCTATGACTTTGGCAAAAATGTTTGCTATTTCTAGTGTAGGTGCAAATTTAACAAGTGGTTTTGATGATGAAAAATTGATTTTTGATGAGAGTGCAAGTCGTGCTATAGTAGGGCTTAGTAAAGAAAATGAAGAAGCTTTTTTAAATTTAGCTAAAGAATTTGGAGTAAAAGCTTATAAATTAGGTGTGAGTACAAGCCAAAAACATTTTAAACTTGATAGCATTGAGTTAAGCAAGGCTGAACTTGATAAGCTTTATTTTGAAAGTTTTAAAGAGCAAATCCAATGACTCTAGTTTTAATTATACTCGTTGTTTTGGTGTTTTACTGGTATTATAAAACTTGGGGAAAACAGGATTTTTTAAACTCAGCTACAAGAGGAGCTAAAGGCTTTGCTAAGGGTTTTGCTCGTGGGGTTATGGAAGAAAGAATGGATGAGTTTAAAAGGCGTATGAATTACTATGTTATCGCACTTTTGGCAAAAATTGCAAAAAGCGATGGCAGAGTAAGTGAAAATGAAGCTGAAATGATCAAAGATCTTTTAGATGCAAATGCCAAAGATGAAAAAGAAAGAGCTTTTTTAAAAGCAAGTTTTAACGAACATAAAGAAAATTTAAGCGATGCTTTTTATGTGGCAAAAGATTTTTTAAAAGAAGTGCCTTTACCTAAAAATGAGCGTTTTAATGTCTTGCGTGTGCTTGTTTTTATGGCTTTAATCGATGCAAATTTTAATGCTAAAAAGCGTGAAATTTTAGAGCAAATCGCTAAAGCCTTTGATATAGCAAAAAGCGAATTAGATGCTTTTATTGCAAGTCTTTCAAATTTAAAAAGTTCTAAAAAAGAATTAAGTCTTGATGAAGCTTTTACTATTTTAGAACTTCCAAATAATGCAGATTTAAATGCGGTAAAAAAACAATACCGCAATTTAGCAAAAAAATACCATCCTGATATTTTAAACGCAAACAATGTCAGCGAAGAAGAGCTTAAAATCGGCGTAGAGAAATTTCAAAAAATCAACGAAGCTTATGAAAAAGTTAAAAAACATTTAGAAAGGTAAAAATGAGAGCATTACTTAGTGTGAGTGATAAAGAAGGCATAGTAAAATTTGGCAAAGAGCTTGAAAATTTAGGTTTTGAGATTCTTTCAACTGGGGGGACTTTTAAGCTTTTAAAAGAAAATGGAATAAAAGTTATAGAAGTGAGTGATTTTACAAAGAGTCCTGAGCTTTTTGAAGGGCGTGTGAAGACTTTGCACCCTAAGATTCACGGTGGGATTTTGCATAAAAGAAGCGATGAAAATCATATCAAACAAGCAAAAGAAAATGAAATTTTAGGCATTGATCTAGTTTGTGTAAATTTATATCCTTTTAAAAAAACTACCATTATGAGCGATGATTTTGATGAAATTATAGAAAATATTGACATAGGCGGACCTGCGATGATAAGAAGTGCAGCGAAGAACTATAAAGATGTGATGGTACTTTGCGATCCGCTTGATTATGAAAAAGTGATTGAGACTTTAAAAAAAGGTCAAAATGATGAGAATTTTCGTTTAAATTTGATGATAAAAGCTTATGAGCATACAGCAAATTACGATGCTTATATTGCAAATTATATGAATGAACGCTTTAATGGAGGTTTTGGAGCGAGTAAATTTATAGTAGGACAAAAAGTATTTGATACAAAATATGGAGAAAATCCACATCAAAAAGGGGCTTTATACGAGTTTGATGCCTTTTTTAGCGCAAATTTCAAAGCCCTTAAAGGCGAAGCAAGTTTTAACAATCTAACCGATATTAACGCAGCTTTAAATTTAGCTAGTAGTTTCGATAAAGCTCCAGCTATTGCTATAGTAAAACATGGAAATCCTTGCGGTTTTGCTATAAAAGAAAATTTAGTACAAAGCTATATGCATGCTTTAAAATGCGATAGCGTCAGTGCTTATGGAGGAGTGGTTGCAATCAATGGAACTCTTGATGAGGCTTTAGCAAATAAAATCAATGAAATTTATGTAGAAGTAATCATTGCAGCCAATGTAGATGAAAAAGCTTTAGCCGTGTTTGAAGGTAAAAAACGCATTAAAATTTTCACTCAAGAAAGTCCGTTTTTAATCCGCAGTTTTGATAAATATGATTTTAAACATATTGATGGGGGTTTTGTATATCAAAACAGCGATGAAGTAGGCGAAGATGAGCTTAAAAATGCAAAGCTTATGAGTCAAAGAGAGGCAAGTAAGGAAGAATTAAAAGATCTTGAAATCGCTATGAAAATAGCAGCATTTACCAAATCAAACAATGTTGTTTATGTAAAAAATGGTGCTATGGTGGCTATAGGTATGGGTATGACAAGTAGAATCGATGCAGCAAAGGCAGCAATCGCTAAAGCTAAAGAAATGGGACTTGATTTGCAAGGTTGCGTTTTAGCAAGTGAAGCCTTTTTTCCTTTTAGAGATAGCATAGATGAAGCAAGTAAAGTAGGGGTTAAGGCTATAGTAGAACCAGGCGGAAGTATAAGAGATGATGAAGTGGTAAAGGCGGCTGATGAGTATGGTATGGCGCTTTATTTTACAGGAGTAAGACATTTTTTACATTAAGTTTAATGGAATGTTATGTTTTTTACACATAATTCAATAAAAATTAAATAAATTATGTGTAAAATATTTCCGAAAAATTTTATTTTTAGGAAACTATGATGTTTAAAACTATAGGATTTAAGGTTTCTGCTGCAATTTTTGTGGTGTTGCTTATAAGTTTTATTGTAATGCAAGTGATTTTAAATTTGGACTTTAAAAATACTGCCAATAAAATGAGCAGGGCAAATTTAGATACCGTAAGTACTTCTGTTTTTCAAACAATGAGAATGGCTATGAATTTAGGAGATCCTGAAAAAATTAAAGAAGCCATTGAAGATGCAAAAAGTATAGAGGGTATTAGTGATATTAAAATTTATCCTTCAAAAGATACTATAGATCTTTTTGAGATGAAAGCCCCTCAAATTTCAAATGATAAGCGTATTATAGAACAATTTTCAAATCCTAAAATTCAAGCTTTAGAAGAAAATATAAATGGTGTTGTGCATTTAAGATTGATACGCCCTTTGATTGCAGATGAAAGTTGTGTTGCTTGTCATGCAAATGCTAATGTAGGGAGTGTGATAGGGGTTATGGATATATCGCATTCTTTAGAAGGTGTTCAAAAAGATATAAGTAAAACCAGTCAATCTTATATTATAATATTTACTATTGCTTTGATTTTTACCCTTTGTGTGGTTCTTTTAATGCTTAAAGTTGTTGTTGGAAAGCCTGTTTTAGAGCTTTTAAATCATGCTAAAGAATTAGCTCAAGGAAGTGGCAATTTAAAAGCTCGTATTTCAGTTAAAGGTCAAGATGAAATTGCTTTAGCTTGTGGATATATCAATCAATTTATCGAAAAAACTCACAAGGCAGTTAGCGGTGCAAGTCATAATTCAAAAAATGTAGAAAAACAAAGCAATCTTTTAAATTCAAATGCTATTTCTTTAAGTGAAATCAGCTCACAAAGTCATAAACAAATAGATCAAAGCTTTAAACTTGGTGCAAATGTTGGCAATGAACTTGGAGAACTTGCTAGTTTGTCAAATAAGGCAAATAGTGCCAATGAAAAATCCTTTTTATTATTAGAACAAATGCTTAAATCTTTGTTTAATGTTGCTAATAAAGTATCAACAGTATCCCAAAATGAAAATAAATTGGCTAAAAAAGTTGAAAACATGGTCAATCAAGCAGGTAATATACAAAAAGCAACTCAAATGATGGATGAGATTGCAGATAAAACCAATTTACTATCCCTAAATGCTGGCATAGAAGCAGCTAGGGCTGGTGCCTTTGGACGAGGTTTTTCTGTAATTGCTGAGGATGTTAGGCAGTTGGCTCAGAACAGTGAAGAATTTTTGGGAAATGTAGCTCAAATTACAAAAGAGCTTTTGCAAAGTATTAATGAGGTTAGCGCAGAATTAAAGAAAAATGCTCAAAGTGTACAAGCTTTAAATGATGACACCGCTTTATTGGTTGATGATGCTAATGAGGTTAAATTATGTAACGAAGACGCTAGGGCTTTGGTAACTCAATGTACTGAAAAAATAAAAATTTCCCAAGAGAATATACAAAATTTACTTTCTCGTATGCAAGAAAATGTTGAAGTAAGTGAAAAGAATGAAGAAATTTCTAAAATTCTACTTCAAGTTGCAGATGAGTTAAAAATAGTGTGTCATAATCTCGAAAGCGAACTTAACCAATTTCAAATTTAAAGGAATAAAATGAAAAAAACGCTTCAAATTGCTTTAGCTGCAACTTTTTTTGCGGGTTGTGCTAGTACTTCTGTTACTTCATCTACTTCTAAAGGTAATAATGAACTTGTGCAGAACCAGCTTTTCAAAATAGAAAAAATTATAGTTAATGGTAAAACTTTTGATCCAAAAAACGCAGAGGAAAGTCCAAATATTAGTTTTGAAAATAATAAATTTTATGGTTATTCAGGATGTAATCGTTTTTTTGGTTCTTACCAAACTAAGGCAGATACTTTGCAAATCGAAGGTGATCGCGTAGCTTCAACTCAAATGCTTTGTCACCCAATGGATGTAATGGATTTTGAAAATTCTTTCCTTTCAAATTTCAAAGGAACTTTTAAAATTTCAAATGAAAATGGAAAACTTGTTTTAAGTAATGATGAAATGAAAATCTTTTTTAAATAATACACTAAAGCCTCGAAATATCGAGGCAATCTTCTTAAATTTGACAAAATTCCAAAAAATGATACAATTATAATTTTATTATCAAAAAAGGTAGTTAAATGATAAAATCAATTCCTGAATGGAGTGAGCAAGAATACCTCATGCTTTCTTTACCTCATGAAAAAAGCGATTGGAGTCCATATTTAGAGGAAATTTTGCAAAGTTATAAAGAATTTGTAAAAGTGGTAAGTGAATTTCAAAAAGTTTTACTTATAGCTCCTAAACAGAGTGATTTTGAAAATTTTAAAGATATAAAAAATGTTGAGTTTTTTAAATGTGATACAAATGATACTTGGATACGTGATTTTGGAGCTATAGATATAGTAGAAAATAATCGTTTAAAGGCTCTTGATTTTACTTTTAATGCTTGGGGAAATAAATTTCAAAGTGAGCTTGATAATGCTGTAAATTCTAAGCTTTTTAAAGAAAAATTTAAAGAGGGGCTTAAAAAGGTGGATTTTGTTTTAGAAGGAGGAAGTATTGACTTTAATGGAGAGGGTGTGATGCTTACAAGCTCTCATTGTCTTTTAAATGAAAATAGAAATTCTCATCTAAACAAAACCCAAATTGATATAAAATTAAAAGAAATTTTTGGTTTAAAACAAATTATTTGGCTAGAAAATGGTTTCATAAAAGGTGATGATACAGATCATCATATCGATACCTTAGCAAGATTTATAGATAAAAATACCATAGCACATTGTGTTTGTGAAGATGAAGAGGATGAGCATTATTTGCCTTTGCAAAAAATGAAAGAAGAGCTTAAAAAAACAGGCTTTGATTTAGTAGAACTTCCTATACCTAAGCCTTTATACTATAAAGGAAGAAGATTGGGGGCGACTTATGCGAATTTTGTTTTTATAAATAATGCTTTAATTGTGCCTTTTTATAAGGATAAAAATGATGAAATCATAACTAAAAGACTTTCTAAAGCTTTACCCAATCATAAAATTATAGGAGTAGATGCAAGAGTGTTTTTACGACAAAACGGTTCTTTGCATTGTTCTTGTCAAAATCGTTTCAAAGGTTTAAGATGAGTTTGCAAAAAAAAGCAACTCTTGTAGCAAGTTTATGTGCTATTGTTTTAGCCTTGGTTAAATTTATAGTAGGCTTAACAAGTGGTTCTGTTGCAGTGCTTTCAAGTGCGATTGATTCTTTAATGGATTTTGCTATTTCTGCTTTTAATTTTTTAGCTCTTAAAAAAAGCTCACAAAAGGCGAATGAAAATTATAATTTTGGTTTTTCTAAAATTGAAGCTTTAATGGGTTTGTTAGAAGGTGTTTTTATAGTTGGCGTGGGGATTTTTATTTTTTATGAGAGTATTTTAAAGATTTATTATAAAGAAGAAATTAAAGATTTAAATTCAAGCATCTATGTGATGATTTTTGCTTTAATTATGACTTTTTTTCTTGTACTTTTTTTAAATTATGTAGCTAAAAAAACCAAAAGTTTGATTATAGAAAGCGATGCTTTGCATTACAAAACAGATTGCTTAACCAATGCTTGTACTTTAGGGGCTTTGGTTTTGATTTATTTTACAAATTTACATATTATTGATGCTATTTTTGGGATAGTGATCAGTCTTTATACGGCATTTTCTGCTTTTAAAATCATTAAAAAAGCTTTGGCTTTTTTAATGGATGAGGCTTTACCTAAGGAACAAGTGGATAAAATTTGTATTTTGATTTCTAATAATCCTGAAATAATTTCCTATCATGAATTAAAGACGCGTAAAACTCCAAGTTGTAATTATTTAAGCGTGCATTTGGTTTTTTGCCCTATAATTTCGCTTTTAAATGCGCATAAAATTTCAGATGAAATAGAAGAAGGTGTGCGTAAGATGTTTGAAAATGAAAAATGGGATATACAAATTCATTTAGATCCTTATGATGATGCAGAACAAGAAAGGCAAAGACAATGAAAATCGCTTTAATACAACAAAAATTTCACTCAAACAAAGAACAAACTATAAAAAAAACTTGCGAATTTATAGAAGAAGCCTCTAAACAAGGAGCTGAGCT
Source organism: Campylobacter sp. US50a (assembly GCF_004379015.1). Taxonomy (NCBI): domain Bacteria; kingdom Pseudomonadati; phylum Campylobacterota; class Epsilonproteobacteria; order Campylobacterales; family Campylobacteraceae; genus Campylobacter; species Campylobacter sp. US50a. The sequence continues at coordinate 176,471 of NZ_RYYJ01000002.1, forward strand.
TATTTGTTTAGGAGAGCTTCATCAAAGTGAGTATTTTTGTCAAAGTGAAAATGTGGATTTTTTTGACTATGCTAATGATTATGAAAAAGATGTGAAATTTTGGGCAAATATAGCTAGAAAAAATCAAATAGTGCTTATTACTTCATTATTTGAAAAACGAAGTGCCGGACTTTATCATAATACTGCAGTAGTTTTTGAAAAAGATGGTTCTATAGCAGGCAAATATCGCAAAATGCACATACCTGATGATCCTTGTTTTTATGAAAAATTTTATTTTACTCCTGGAGATTTGGGTTTTGAACCTATAAATACAAGTTTAGGCAAGCTTGGAGTGCTTATTTGTTGGGATCAGTGGTATCCTGAAGCAGCAAGAATTATGGCTTTAAAAGGAGCTGAGATTCTTATTTATCCCACGGCAATTGGTTGGTTTGATAAGGATGAAGATGAAGAAAAACAAAGGCAGCTCAATGCTTGGCTTGGTGTTCAAAAAGGACATGCTATAGCTAATGGTTTATATGTAGTAGCTATCAATAGAGTAGGTTTTGAAAAAGATGTAAGTGGGGTAGAAGAGGGCATTAGATTTTGGGGAAATTCTTTTGTTTTTGGCCCTCAAGGTGAAGAACTTTGTCTTTTAGATTCTCAAAACGAATGTGTAAAAATCATAGAAATAGATAAAAAAAGAAGTGAAAATGTGCGTCGTTGGTGGCCTTTTTTGCGAGATAGACGCATAGAATATTTTGCAGATTTAACTAAAAGATTTATTGATTAAATCAATAAATCTTATTTGTTTTGTATATTTTCAAGATAGCTTTTTATTTGCTCTTTTTCTTGTTCGTTTAAATTTATAAAACTTATTTCTTTAAGTCTTGATAAAAGCAAATTATCTTCTAAAATTTCATTTTTTCCTATTTCTAAAGAAGTGATGACGCTAGAACTTATGAGAAGTCTTTGGGTTGCATCTTTTCTTAAGCCCCATATATTATGTATGGCAATATTATTATCTGTAATTTGTCCTGCATAAAGCATAATATGTCCAGGTAAATAAAGTAAACTAAGATAAGCTTTCCCAAAGCGGTTTAAAAAATCTTTTTTTTGAGAATTACTAAGAGTGCTTATATCAAAATGATTAAAAGAATTTTTTTGTGCAGCTGAATTTCTTGGTAGATAAAGTCCAAAAGCTGAAAAGATATCACGAGTTAGTAAAGAACAATCTCTTTCAAAATTATAACCGCCCCAGCCATAAGGCAAATTTAAAACTTGTGAAAGTTGATTTTTTAAATTTTTATCATTGAATTGTAAAGGAAATTTAGATACATCTTTTTTAGAAATTTTATATTTTTTAGAACCTATTTTTCCATAAAAATAGTTTTTATCTTCTTTGTAGCAAGGATAAATAGCGCCAATTCTACTTTCAAAGAAAAATTTACCATCCTCGCTATAGATAGGAAATTTTTCTTTTAGTGGTGTGATAAAGTTAAGATTTTCATAGATTTTCGCTCTATCGTTTGAGAAAAATTCCAAATTTTTACTTTCAACAAATCCAAATCCAGCTTCACCTAAAACAAAAGCATAACGCTTATCTTTGCTAAAATGTGAAATTAAGACAGGGGTTCCAGCATTTAAAATGCCATCGCTTGCATAGTCAAAAGGAATTCCTTCATTTTCAAAAAAAGGATTTTTTAAGATAGCTCTTTGGGTTGGAAGATTTTTAATGATTGTATTTTGGATAATTAAAGCTTTTTGATTAAGTTTACCGAATTCTTGGATATTTGCGTTATTTATAGCGTTTTTAAACCATGAAAGTGGAATAATTTGTTTATTGAAAAAATAATAAGTATTTTTTGAATTTAAATATAAAGGAAAGGACCAAAAAATATTTTGTCCTTTGTAATTTTTAAACGAATCATGCCAAGGGTTAAAGAAATATTTTTTATATCGTTTTGCATCAAAATTAATATCGTAAGCAAATTGTGGCAAAATGCTTACATTTTGTTCGTATTCAAGTTTTGCATAATGTTGATTTTCATTTTTTTGTTCTAAATTTTCATGATGAAGTGAAGTTAAATTTTTTGTTGAACAAGCTGTTAAAAATAGCACTATAAAAGTAAAATATAAACAAGATTTCATAATCAACCTTTTAGAAAAAATAGTTATAATTAAAGCCAAGGAAATATAATGCTTGATAAACTAGAAAAAATTTTAGCTTATGATAATGTTTTTTTAAGTGGTGGTGCTGGAGTTGGTAAAAGCTTTTTGACAAATGAGCTTATCAAATCTTATAGAAAACAAAAAAAATTAGCCATAGCTCTTGGTTCTAGTGCTCTATCGGCGTTTAATATAGGCGGTGTTACTTTACACAGCTTTTTTTGTTTAGGGTATTGTGATGATATGATGAAATTAAGCACATTGGATCGCAATCAAAAACAAAAAGAAAAATTAACAAAACTTAAAGAGCTTTTAAAAACGATTGAGCTTATTATTATCGATGAAATTTCCATGGTTAGCGCAAGTGTTTTTGAAATGATAGGCTTTAGACTTAAAAATTCTCAATTTAATGGAAAAATTTTAGTTGTAGGAGATTTTTTTCAACTGCCTCCCGTAATTAAAGAAAAAAAAGAAACTTTATTTAATCATTCTTATTATGCTTTTTCTTCATTTTTTTGGCAAGATTTAAATTTTAAGAATATTAAACTTTCTCAACCTAAAAGAACACAAAATATGGAATTTTATAACTATTTATCTTTGATTAGACAAGGTTTTTTAGATGAAAAAATTTTAAGCTTTTTTGAATCTTTGCGAATTGATTATAAAGAATTAGAAAATTTAGAAGATGATTATACTTTACTTTGTGGTATCAATAAAAAAGTAAACAATATTAATCAAGAAAAATTAAGCAAACTTGAGACCCCACTTGTATGCTTTAAGGCTCAGGTTAAAAAAGAAGATAAGAGAATAAAAGATGAAGAACTTGATTCTTGGATTAGAAGCTTAAATATATTGGAAGAATTAAATATTAAAATAGGTGCTCGTATTATTTTTTGTGTAAATAATTGGGATAAGAATTATTATAATGGTGAGCAAGGCATTATAGAAGATATTCTTTATGAAGAGGAGAAAATTTATATTAGTATTATTAAAAATAATGGGATGAAAATTTTACTTGAACCTTATACTTTTTTCATGGAAGAACTTGAACAATCAGGTAAAGATTTTGTTGTTAATATTCTTGCAAGTGTTACACAGTTTCCTATTAAATTAGCTTATGCTATTACTATACACAAATCACAAGGTATGAGCATTGAAAAATTAGCGTGTGATATTGATCATATTTTTGAAAATGGACAGCTTTATGTCGCTCTTTCTCGCGCTACAAATCCAAATACTTTAAAAATTTATTCTACAAAAAAGATAAATTTTGGATTTTATTTTGCTAATATTTTAAAAATAGATTCTAATGTGATTGATTTTTATAAAAAACATAATTTTTTAGATCTTGAAATACAAGAACAAATCATTTAAAGGCATTAAATGAAAAAAATATTTTTAAGTGTTTTTTTGGCTTTGAGTTTAAATGCTCAAAATCTTGAAATAGATAAAATAAGAACAGATTTGTATTCTAAAAGTGGGGCAAATGTTCTTAAAAAAGTTGAAATTTCTTTGGAATTTGATGGGAATAATTTAAAAGAAAATGAAAATAAGTTGATTGATGCTGTAAATACAGTAATTTCAGGGTTTTTTTACGAAGATATTTTTACAGAAATTGGAAAAAATAATTTTAAAAAAACTTTAGAAAAATTTTTAGATAAGAAGTATAAGATTAAATTAGATGATATATATATCATATCTTTAAGCGGAGTGGAAAAATTTGATTTAGAGGAGTTTAAACGCTTTTTAGAAAGTACTGAGGCTAAAGAGAAAGGTATGGGCAGCGAGGTAAAAAAAGCACTTGAAAACTTAGAAGTTCCTAAAACTCAAGTTCCTGGTGTTGAAAAGATCCCAACTCCTAGTGTTCCAAATTTAGAAGCCAAGCAAGTTGAACAGCTTTTCAAAGATTCAGATGAAGAAAATAAAAATGACAATGGAGAAATCAATATAGATAATTTAAATACACCTAAAATGACTCCAGATATAGAAGAAAAAATTAAAAGAGATTTAATCGCCAATCCTCCACAAATATTCAAAGAAAATAACGCAAGCAAGCCTTATCATTTACCACAAACAGGTTATGATATAAAGCTTGATGAAAATACAACGCAAAATTAGCGAACTATATCATAATTTTGCGGAATTTTTGCCTTAAAAACATCGGAATTAATTTTTGGATTTTTAATTTGATTGTTTAGATTGATTATAACATCATTTTCAAATTCATCTTTATAGGATATGCTTTGAATTTGCTCTTGATTGAGTTTAATTGTATAATTTATATTATCATATTTTGCTACAAGTTTATCTTTATCTATAAGACTTGCTTTTTTGAAAATTTCATTAAGATTTGGAATGTTATCAAGATGAGAGAAAATGACTTGCTCTAGATCGTGCTCTATTATGGTTACTTGATTTTTGTTAATATAAATCTCTTTTTTACTAGGAGTATCATAACTCCAATATGCTTGATCTTTACTCAGTGTAAAATGTCCAGAATAAGAAAGTGTAGAGTTTTTGGATTTTACTATTTGGATAAAATCGCTTGAAAAGGTATTAAAATTAAGATCAAGGGCAAAAAGTTGTCCTATAAAAATAAAAAATATCAAGAATGTTTTTTTCATTTATTTTCCTTAAAAAAATTATATTTTTTATATCATTCTAGCTAATTTTAATTAAATAATCGTTATAATGGTAGTTTGAAAAATTTATAAAGGTTTAAAAATGTTTTTAAATACCTTAAAAGCCGTTTTTGGAACAAAAAATGATCGTGAAGTTAAAAAATACTTCAAGCGTGTAGCACAAATCAATGCTTTAGAAGGCAAATATCAAAATTTAAGCGATGATGAATTAAAAGCCGAATTTGCAAAATTTAAAGAGCAAATTTTAAACGGAGAAAAAAACGAAAATGATATCTTAAATGATGTTTTTGCTATAGTCAGAGAGACAGGTAAGAGAACTTTAAATATGCGTCATTTTGATGTGCAGTTAATCGGTGGTATGGTTTTACACGATGGAAAAATCGCAGAAATGAAAACAGGAGAAGGTAAAACCCTTGTAGCGACCTTGCCTGTAGTTTTAAATGCCATGAGTGGCAAAGGCGTACATGTCGTTACAGTGAATGATTATCTAGCCAAAAGAGATGCTGAGCAAATGAGTGCGATTTATAATTTTTTAGGTTTTAGCGTAGGCGTGATTCTTTCTTCTCAAAATAGTGACATAGAGCACAAGCAAGCTTATGATTGCGATATTACTTATGGAACCAATAATGAGTTTGGTTTTGATTATTTGCGTGATAATATGAAATTTTCAAAAGTTGAAAAAGTTCAAAGAGAGCATAATTTTGTTATTGTAGATGAAGTAGATAGTATTTTAATTGATGAGGCAAGAACTCCGCTTATCATCAGCGGCCCTACAAATCGCACTTTAGATGGTTATATTAAAGCCAATGAAGTAGCTAAGCAAATGCAAAAAGGCGAAGCAGTTTTACCTCCTGCAAAACCTGAGGGTGATTTTGTGGTAGATGAGAAAAATCGTAGTGTTTTGATTACCGAAGCAGGTATTGCTAAGGCTGAAAAACTTTTTGGTGTAGAAAATTTATACAGTCTTGATAATGCTATCTTAGCACATCAGCTTGATCAAGCTTTAAAGGCACATAATCTTTTTGAAAAAGATGTGCATTATGTTTTAAGAAATAATGAAGTTATCATCGTTGATGAATTTACAGGGCGTTTAAGCGAAGGACGTCGTTTTAGCGAAGGATTGCATCAAGCTTTAGAAGCTAAAGAAAATGTAAAAATTCAAGAAGAAAGCCAAACTCTAGCAGATATTACTTTTCAAAATTATTTTAGAATGTACAATAAACTCGCAGGTATGACAGGAACTGCACAAACAGAAGCGACTGAATTTTCTCAAATTTATAGTTTAGATGTTATTTCTATACCGACAAATATTCCTATTAAAAGACAAGATAAAGATGATCTTATCTATAAAACTCAAAATGAAAAATTTAAAGCCGTAATTGAAGAGATTAAAAAAGCCAATGCTAAAGGTCAGCCTGTGCTTGTAGGAACCGCAAGTATAGAACGCAGTGAAGTTTTTCACAATATGCTTGTAAAAGAGAAAATCCCTCATCATGTTTTAAATGCTAAAAATCACGAGCAAGAAGCTTTGATTATCCAAGATGCAGGTAAAAAAGGTGCCGTAACTATCGCTACAAATATGGCAGGTCGTGGTGTGGATATAAAAATCGATGATGAGATTAGGGCTTTGGGTGGGCTTTATATCATAGGTACAGAAAGACATGAAAGCCGCCGTATTGATAATCAACTTCGTGGTCGTGCAGGAAGGCAGGGCGATCCTGGAATAAGTCGTTTTTATCTAAGTTTAGAAGATAATCTTTTAAGAATTTTTGGTGGGGATCGTATTAAAAGCATTATGGATCGCTTAGGTATAGAAGAGGGCGAAAGCATAGAGTCAAGAATCGTTACAAGAGCGGTTGAAAATGCGCAAAAAAAAGTAGAAAGCTTACATTTTGAAAGCAGAAAGCATTTGTTAGAATACGATGATGTAGCAAATGAACAAAGAAAAACTATTTATCGTTATCGTAATGAGCTTTTAGATGAAAACTATGATATTAGAGCTAAAATTTCTCAAAATATCGCTGAATATAGCGCAAATGTAATGAATGATTATATGCTTGATGAAAGCGGTTCTAATGTAAATTTTGAAAATTTGAAAGCAAAAATTTTATATGAGTGTTCAACTCAGATTAGTGAAAAAGATTTTGAAAATTTAAGCGTCATTGAAATGCAAGATAAGCTAAGTCAAATTCTTGAAAATTCTTATAACGAAAAGATGTCAAGACTTGAGATTAAAGAATTGCGTAATATAGAGCGTATTTTATATTTGCAAGTTTTGGATAATGCTTGGAGAGAGCATTTGTATCAAATGGATATTTTAAAAACAGGAATAGGACTTCGCGGATACAATCAAAAAGATCCTCTTGTGGAATATAAGAAAGAAAGTTATAATCTTTTCTTGGAGCTAGTTAATCGTATTAAATTTGATAGTATTAAACTACTTTTTAGTGTGCAATTTAATCAAGAAGAGGTACAAAATTTAGAAAATAAAGCCAATGAAGAAAATGAAAAGCTACTTCAAAGCTCAGTAGAAATGGGCGCAAGCGAAGATAATCTTGGCGAAGCTGAGTTTAAAAAAGTTCCACGCAATGCTCCTTGTCCTTGCGGAAGTGGAAAAAAATTTAAAGAATGCCATGGAAAAAGTGGTCCTAAGCAAGGAATTTTAGCTTGAATAAAAGCGTTTTAAAATATTTACTTTTTAAATATTTAAGATTTGATAAAGAACAACCCTTTATCAATCTTTCTATGCTTTTGGCCTTTTTAGGAGTTTGTGTAGGACTTTGCGTTTTGCTTGTAGCTATGGCAATTATGAATGGTTTTGATAAAGAATTTGAAAAACGCTTTTTTGTGATGAATTATCCTATTACTATTTTGCCTAAATTTTACGCTCCTGTAAATGATGAATTTATAGATGAGTTAAGAAAAACATTTCCAAATTTGTTATTTAGCCCTTATATAAGTACTCAAGTTGTTGTAAAGGGAGATAATCGTTTTGAAGGTGGTGTGCTTTTTGGCGTTAATTTTAATGATGAAAAAAAAATAAACGAAGTGGTTGCTAAAGCTTTAAAGGATGAGAATTTAAGTGGTTTTGATATACTTGTAGGATCAGCACTTATTGATGAATTTGGTTTGCATAAAAATGACAAACTTTCACTTATTTTTTCAAATCTTAATCCTAGTGGATTTTCTTTAGTACCGCAAACTAAACGTTTTGATGTTAAAGCGCGTTTTACTTCAGGGCTTGCATTTTATGATAAAGCTTATATGTATACAGATGTTGATGCATTGAAAAAAGTACTTGGAATGCCTAAAAATCCAAATTATGATGGAGTTCATGTATATAGTGATAATGCTTTTAAGGATGTTGAAAAAATTAAATCTTATTTAAAAGACGATTATGCTGTAGTAGGCTGGTGGGAACAAAATAAAAATTTCTTTTCAGCCTTAGAGCTTGAGAAAAGAGCGCTTTTTATAGTGTTGATGCTTATTATTTTGGTTGCAAGTTTAAATATAGTAAGTTCTTTATTGATGATAGTAATGAATCGTCGCAGTGAAATAGCACTTTTGCTTGCCCTAGGTGCAAGCAAAAATGAGGTAAAAAAGAGTTTTTTTGTCTTAGGCATGCTTATTGGCGGCGGCGGTATGATAGTGGGTGTGATGCTTGCATTTTTTGCTTTATGGCTTTTAGGAAATTTTGATATTGTAACTTTACCTGCTGATGTTTATGGAACCAGTAAATTACCACTTGATTTGTCTTTAATGGATTTTTCTTTAACCATTATAGGTGCTTTAATAATCATAGCTTTATCGTCTTTTTATCCTGCAAAAAAAGCAACTCAAATTAATATTTTAGATACTTTAAGAAATGAATAAATTGTAATTTTGGAGATTTTTATTGTCTTTGTTTATCCAAAAAAATAAGAATTTTAAACCTTTAAAACCTCTATCAAAGTCAAAAATAATCACTAATTTAATTCTTTTGATTTTATTTTTAATATTGTTTTGTTATTGTGGTTTTAGTATAAGTGCTTATCATTTTGATTTTAGTGCAATTGCGACCTATAAAGAAAAATTTCTTCAAGGTTTTTTAAATACTTTAATAATCAGTTTTTTTTCTTTATTGTTGAGTATAATTTTAGGTGGAGTTTTTTGTGCTTTTTCTTTAAGTTCGATTGTTTTTTTAAGATTTTTATCTACATTTTACATAGAGCTTGTCAGAGGAACCCCTTTACTAGTGCAGGTATTATTGATATATTATATCATTGCAAATAATTTAGGACTTGATAATCGATATGTGGCTGGAGTTATTATTTTATCATGTTTTTCTGCTGCTTACTTAGCTGAAATATTTAGAGCTGGAATTTTAAGTATTTCTATATCTCAGCTTGAGAGCGCTAGGGCTTTAGGGTTAAAAGAGATGCAGGTTTTTGCGTATGTAATTTTTCCCCAAGCTTTAAAAAATATTTTAGCACCGCTGAGTGGACAATTTGCAAATTTAATTAAAGATAGTTCATTATTAAGCGTCATTGCTGTAAATGAATTAACCCAAAGTGCACAAGAGATAAATTCTTATACTTTTGCTACTCTTGAAGCTTATGTAATTTTGGCTATTACATATCTTGTTTTGACTTTACCTATAAGTATATTTTCTCGTTATTTGGAGAGAAAATGCCAAAAATGATTTAAAAAAGCTTGACAAATAGAGCTAATTTTGGCATAATCACATTTTTATTTCAGAAAATGTCTCGTTAGCTCAGTCGGTAGAGCATCTCCCTTTTAAGGAGGGGGCCGTTGGTTCGAATCCAACACGGGACACCATTATAAAGGTCGCTTAGCTCAGTTGGTAGAGCGCCACCCTTACAAGGTGGATGTCATAAGTTCGAGTCTTATAGTGACCACCATTTTATAAAATCATAAATAGGTTTTATAATCTCTACTTCTTTACTTTGGATGCAGCGGTAGTTCAGCTGGTTAGAATGCCGCCCTGTCACGGCGGAGGTCGCGGGTTCGAGCCCCGTCCGCTGCGCCATCTTGTCTCGTTAGCTCAGCCGGTAGAGCATCTCCCTTTTAAGGAGGGGGCCGTTGGTTCGAATCCAACACGGGACACCATTTTTATTGTTAGGGTTATGACCCTTTCGTCTAGTGGCCCAGGACAACACTCTCTCTGTGTGGAAACAGAGGTTCAAATCCTCTAGGGGTCGCCAATCATAGGTCGCTTAGCTCAGTTGGTAGAGCGCCACCCTTACAAGGTGGATGTCATAAGTTCGAGTCTTATAGTGACCACCATTTTATAAAATCATAAATAGGTTTTATAATCTCTACTTCTTTACTTTGGATGCAGCGGTAGTTCAGCTGGTTAGAATGCCGCCCTGTCACGGCGGAGGTCGCGGGTTCGAGCCCCGTCCGCTGCGCCATCTTGCTTGGTAACAATTTTATAAGTATAATTTGCAAAATAATAAAAAATAGAGCTAAGGAAAAAAATGCTTATTATTGGACATAAATTATTAAAAAATTTAGATTTTTCTTTTATTGAAAGTGTTGAAGAAGTTAAAGATAATAAAGTTTATTGTATTGTTTATGATGAAAAATTGATTTCTTATTTAAGTCAAAATGATTTTGAATTTGCTATTTTAGCGCAAAATAAAGACGAGATATTTTTAGCCAATGCTTTAGGAGCTAAATTTTTGCTATGCAATGATAAAAAACTTGCAAAATTTGCTAGCAAGGTTGCAGAATTTTATGTTTTTGATAGTAGGGTTTTAATGATTGTTGATAAATTAGAGAATTTTAAAAAATTTTATAAATTAAAAATCGATGGAATTATTTTAAAAGATAATATAGATAATTTTCCTAAATTTGTAAAATAAGTGCTAATTGACGAGGTTTAAATAATGCAAAAAAAATCTTTTTTGAAAATTTACGGATTAATTCCTTTTTTACTTATAGCATTCATCAATGCTTTTGTGGATTTGGGACATAAAATTATTATTCAAAATACTATTTATAAGGCCTATGAAGGAAGCGAGCAGTTATTTTTAAATGCTATAGTTAATGCTTTGATTTTACTTCCTTTTATTCTTATGCTTTCTCCTTCGGGTTTTTTAGCGGATAAATATCCAAAAAATATTGTAATGAAAATTTCAGCAATTTTCAATGTTATACTCACTTTAATAATTTGCATTTGTTACTATAGCGGTGCTTTTTGGATGGCTTTTATTTTTACTTTTATAATGGGAGTACAAGCAGCGATTTATTCACCAAGCAAATACGGTTTTATCAAAGAACTTGTAGGAAAAGACTTTCTTGCTATGGGCAATGGTGTAATTAATGCAGTAAGCATTATGGCAATCTTAGCAGGAATGGCTTTGTTTTCTTTAAGTTTTGAAAGTCTTTATAGTTCTGCATATAATCAAACAGATGAAATTTTAAAAGAAGTAGCGCCTTTAGGAATTGTGCTAATTTTATTTTCTTGTATCGAAGTATTTTTTGCGTGGCGTTTACCTAAGCTCAAACAAACAAATAAAGATTTAGTTTTTAACAAAAAAGACTATATTCATGGAAAACTTCTAATAAATAATCTTAAGCTTGTTTTTAAAAATAAAACTATTTGGCTTTGCATAATAGGAATTTCATTTTTTTGGGCTATATCTCAACTTTATCTTGTTAGCTTTCCTGTCTTTGTCAAAAATGAACTTTTCATAGAAAATACTTTTTATGTGCAAATTTCACTCGCTTTTTCTGGTATAGGAGTGATTTTAGGCTCTTTAGTAGCTGGTAAATTTTCAAAAAATTATATAGAACTTGGACTTATTCCACTTGGTGTATTGGGTATGTTTTTAATGGCTTTTTTAATGCCTTATTTTGTAAGTTTATTAAGTTATAGTTTTTTATTTTTCTTTTTTGGATTTTGCGGAGCTCTTTTTATCATTCCTTTAAATACTTTAATCCAATTTCATGCCAAAGAAAATGAATTGGGACAAATTCTTGCAGGAAATAATTTTTTTCAAAATATTGCCATGTTAGGATTTTTACTCTTAGCAACTTTATTTGCAAAATTTGAAATCAATGTAGTTTATTTGTTTTATTTTATTACTTTAGTAACCTTTATAGGAAGTTTTTATATACTTTTAAAACTTCCCTTTTCTTTAGTGCGTATACTTTTAAGCATAGCTTTTTTGCAACGATACCGCTTACTTGTAGAAGGTTTTGAAAATATACCAGAAAAAGGTGGAGCTTTGCTTTTAGGTAATCATATTTCTTTTATTGATTGGGCTGTTGTACAAATGGCAATTCCAAGAAAAATTTATTTTGTTATGGAAAGAAGTATTTATTCTAAATGGTATATTAAAATTTTTCTTGATAAATTTGGTATTATTCCTGTATCAAGTACAGGAAGTAAGACGAGTTTAGAACTGATAGCAAAGCATATCAAAGAAGGTAATTTAGTTTGCTTGTTTCCTGAAGGTACGCTTTCAAGACATGGACAATTAAATGAATTTAAAGCAGGATTTGAATTAGCTTGTGAATATTTAAGCGAAGATGATGGAAAAATTATTCCTTTTTATATAAGAGGACTTTGGGGTAGTGCTTTTTCAAGAAGCGATGAAGAATTTTCAGCAAGAAACCGCACTTTAAATAAAAGAAAAATTGCTATAGCTTTTGGTAAAGCTATGCCTTTGCATTCTAAAAAAGATGAAGTTAAAGCTAAAGTTTTTGAACTTTCTTTTATGGCTTGGAAATCACAATGCGAAGCTATGCATACTATAGCAAGAGCTTGGATAGATACAGCTAAAAAAAATCTAAATCAAATAGCTATTATCGATACACTAGCTGGAGATATTTCTTATAGAAAAATGTTGAGTCTTAGTTTAATTCTTAATTTTTTTATTAAAAGAAAATCCAAAGAATTAAACATTAACCCTCAGCGTGGAAGTTACGCTCCTAAAGAGGAAGCTATAGGAATTTTACTACCTGCTTCTTTTGCAAGCTCTTTAACCAATCTATCTGTTTTAATCGCAGAAAAAATTGCAGTAAATCTTAATTTTACGGCTGGAGAAAAAGCTCTAAAAGCAGCTATAAAAAATGCGCAAATTTCACAAATTTATACTTCTAAAACTTTTTTAGAAAAATTAGCAAATAAAGGTATAAACCTAAATTTCGATACAAATATACATTTAATTTATTTTGAAGATATTGTAGAAGATTTTAAAATGCAAAAAACTAAAATTTTTAGCATGATGTTAGTAGTTAGTATCATGCCTAGTTTTATACTCAAAAGCATCTTCACTCCTTCAAAAAACAATCTTGCCATCGCAGCTATTTTATTTAGTAGCGGAAGTGAAGGTTCTCCAAAAGGTGTTATGCTCAACAACCGTAATATTTTAAGCAATATAGCACAAATTTCTGATGTGCTTTGCACAAGAAACAATGATGTCATTCTCTCATCTTTACCACCTTTTCATGCTTTTGGACTTACCGTAACTACATTTTTGCCTTTGCTTGAAGGTATTAAAAGTATCACTTTTGCAGATCCAACTGATGCCTTAGGGGTTGCCAAAGCTGTTGCTAAAAATAATGTCACTATTATGTGTGGAACTTCAACCTTTTTAGGAATTTATGCAAGAAATAAAAAACTTGATGCTTTAATGTTTGAAAGCTTAAGAATAGTTGTATCAGGTGCTGAAAAACTAAAAAATGAAGTAAGAACTGCTTTTGAAATGAAGTTTAAAAAAAGCATTTTTGAAGGTTATGGAGCTACGGAAACTACACCTGTAGCGAGTGTAAATTTACCAAATCGTTTTGATGCGGATTATTGGCTTATACATCGTGCCAATAAAGAAGGAAGTGTAGGAATGCCTCTACCTGGAACTGCGGTACGTATTGTTGATCCAAATAATTATGAAAATTTAAAAACAAATGAAGATGGACTCATACTTATAGGCGGTCATCAAGTTATGGTAGGCTATCTTAATAACAAAGAAAAAACCGATGAAGTTATTAAAGAAATTGATGGCATAAGATGGTACAACACGGGAGATAAGGGACATTTGGATGAAGATGGTTTTTTATATATTGTCGATCGTTATTCTCGCTTTGCAAAAATTGGCGGAGAGATGATTTCTTTGGGTGCAATAGAAGAAGAAATTGCCAAATTTATAGACACTGAAGTGGTTAAATTTTGTGCTACATCTTTAGAAGATGAGAAAAAAGGGGAACAAATTGCTTTACTCATAGAATGTAATAATGAAATTTTTGAAAGAGTATGTGAGGCTATAAAAAATTCTAATATACCTACACTTTTTAAACCTAGATATTATTTTCAAATAGAAAAAATTCCCCTCCTAGGTTCAGGAAAAGTTGATCTTAAAAAAGTTAAAGAATTAGCTAAAAATTTAGCCATATAATTTGAGCTTATAACAAAGCCCAAATTAAAATTGGCATAGAAACAAAAGCAAAAAGAACTCCAAAGGCTACAGCACTTACGGCTAAATTGCTATCTAGTTTAGCTTTCATTACCATAGCTCCTGCTAAGGTCATAGTAGGAGCTGCGCTTTCTATAATAGCAACAATGGTAGAATTTTTTAATTCTAAATTAAATATTTTTAAACAAAATACAAAAAATAAAGGAGCTAAAATCATTTTAGCAAAGATGACAATTACTGTAGGTTTGTAAGAGGTTTTAATCGCCATAAAGCCAAGTCCTAAACCTATGGCAAAAAGTGCAACAGGGGTTGCAGAAGCGCCAAATAAACGAATAGGAGAGAAAATAAATTCAGGTAAAGTAATTAATTTGCACAAAAAACCAAAAAGCAAAGCTAAAAAAGGTGGAAAACTAAGAATTTTTTTAACATTAGCAAGTAAACTGACTTTTTCTCCATTTCCCAAAGAAAGTATAAAAGGTCCAAAAAGTGATATAGGTAAAGTTGTGGCTAAAGCATCGTAAAATATAACTTCAGCGCTAAATTGTGGGTCATTAAATATACCAGCAACAATAGGCATACCCACAAATATAGTATTTCCAAAACAAGAAAGCAAAAACATACTGACTAAAGTTACTTTAGAAAAATGAAAAACTTTTCCAATAAGAATAGCAAAAAAAGCTGCTAGTATACAGCTAAACAATCCAATAAAAATAAAAATAATCAATGAAAAATCAAAATTTAAATGATATGCTTTATCGAAAATCAAACAAGGTAAAGCAAAAATAATAGCAAAATCTAAAAAAGTCCTAGCTTGTTTTTGCTTTAAAACGCCAATTCTTTTGGCAAAATATCCGCCTGCAAGTAAAATAAAAATTGTAAATAATGGTATAAAAACAAACATTGAATAATCCTTTTTAAGGGATGGTTTTTGAAAACGGATAGAATTATATTCTTTATACTTAAAAAAAATCTTAATATTTTTAAGTTTTTTAAAAAAACCAATATTTTTTATTTTTTGTAACTTTAAGAAATTGTAAGTTGAAATTTGATTTTGAATAGTTGGTATTTTAAGTTGAATGATTATAATTTTAAATAATGGTGCGGTTAGCGAGATTTGAACTCGCACACGCGGAGCGCACCACCCCCTCAAGATGGCGTGTCTACCAATTCCACCATAACCGCATAAAAAAAGCCCAAAAAAGGGCTTTAATCAGTTTTATTGTAAAACTATAAAAGGATTTGCATAAAGTGCTATTAGCGCGATAACAAGAGCATAGATAACTTGTGCTTCAATCATCGCTAAAGCGATAAACATAGTTGTCATTAATTTTGGCCCAAGACCAGGGTTTCTAGCTGTTCCTGCAATTGTTGCCGCTGCGGTATTACCCATACCGATAGCACCACCAAGTGCTGCAACACCAAGACCTAAACCTGCTGCAAGAACTGAAAATGCTTTAATCCATATATTGATAGCTTCTTGCTCTACTGGAGCGTTAGTTTCAGCTGCAAAAGCTACTGCTGCACATGCTAATAATAAAAAAAGAACTTTTTTCATTATCTTAACCTTTCTATAAAAAATATTTTTCAATTTTTAAATCAGTTCGGCTTGCGTATCCCTACTTAAGACTTAAAAATAAAGCCGAATTATAACCAAAAGTATCTTTATTTTTATTGAAATTTACAAAAATTCACATTTTTGATTTAAATTTGATTGTTTTTAATAAAGCTTAAAAGTTTTTTTGCTTTAATAATATTTTAAAATAATTTTTAAATTAAGGTTGTAACATTGAGTTCTAAATTTTCAAAAATAGGTTTCATTTTAGCGGTAGCAGGTTCAGCAGTGGGCTTGGGTAATGCTTGGAAATTTCCAACACTAGTAGGTCAAAGTGGTGGATCTGCTTTTATCTTGCTTTATATAATTCTTACTTTAGGTGTAGGTTTTGTGATATTTTTAGCTGAGCTTAGCATAGGAAAAATTAGTGAAAAAGATCCGGTTAATGCC
This sequence comes from Campylobacter sp. US50a, assembly GCF_004379015.1. Taxonomy (NCBI): domain Bacteria; kingdom Pseudomonadati; phylum Campylobacterota; class Epsilonproteobacteria; order Campylobacterales; family Campylobacteraceae; genus Campylobacter; species Campylobacter sp. US50a. The sequence continues at coordinate 192,682 of NZ_RYYJ01000002.1, forward strand.
TATGAAAAGTTAGCACCTTCAAATAAAAAAACTTGGTCTTATGTTGGTTTTACTATGGTGGGAGCGATTTTAATAGTTTCTTTTTATACCTTGGTGATTGGCTGGATAGTTAAATATGTGTTTTTAAGTATCACTGGAAATTTGCCTATGGATCTAGAAGTAAGTAAAGCGCAGTTTGGATTTTTTACAAGTGAGGATTTTTTAAGTCAGTTTATTTGTTTTACTTTAGTTTTTTTATGTGTTTTTTATATTGTTTCTAAAGGTGTTAAGAATGGGATTGAAAAGTTAAATGTTTGGATGATGCCTTCATTGTTTATTTTACTTATTTTGATGCTTGTTTATGCTATTAGTAAAGATGGTTTTATGATGGCGGTTAAATTTCTTTTTGTGCCTGATTTTTCCAAAATCAACACTTCAAATGTTCTTGAAGCCTTAGGGCTTGCCTTTTTTAGTCTTTCTTTGGGCGTTGGAACGATTATTACTTATTCTGCTAGTCTGCCTGATAAAACTAATTTTATTACCAGTACTTTAAATATTATTTTTATCAATCTTTTAGTTGGTTTATTAATGGGTTTGGTTGTTTTTACTTTTATCTTTGAATTTGGTTACAATCCTAATCAGCAAGGACCAGGACTTGTTTTTATTTCCTTGGCTACTTTATTTGAAAAAATTGGGGTGATTGGTTGTATTTTTGGAGCAGCATTTTTTATTTCTTTAATCTTTGCTGGTATTACTTCAGCTGTTTCAATGATAGAGCCTTTTGCTTTTTACCTTATTAATACTTTTGGTATGAGCCGTAAAAAAGCTTTGATTTTAATAGGAATTGTTGTTTATATTTTAGGAATGTTGTGTATTTTATCTTCTTTAAAAAGTACTCAGTTTGGATTTTTTGGAATGAGTTTTTTTGATTTGCTTGATAGTATTTCAAGTAAGGTTATTATGCCTTTAGGTGGAATTTTGGCAGCTATTTTTGTGGGATTTGTGATGAAAAAAGAAGCTTTAAAAATTTTATTTGAACCTTATATGAGGGGTATATTTTTTGAACTTTGGTATGTGTTTTTGAGATTTATTTCCCCTTTGGCTGTTGTTATAGTTATGATAGCCGCTTTTTTAAAGTGAGTTTGAAAAATAATGAGAACATATTTTTCAAAAATCGGTTTTGTATTGGCTGTTGCTGGTGGAGCCGTTGGTTTAGGTAATGCTTGGAAATTTCCAACTTTAAGTGCAGAAAATGGTGGTTTTGTTTTTGTGCTTTTATATTTGTTTTTTACTTTAACCATAGGATTTAGTATTTTTTTGGCTGAAGTGGCTATGGGACGTTTAAGTAAAAGTGATCTTGCAAATGCTTATTCAAATCTTGCCATAAAATATGGCAATAGATGGCGATATGGCGGCGTTTTTATGTTAGGTGGTATTTTTGTTCTCTCTTTTTATCTAGTTATCATGGGATGGGTTTTAAAATATACTGTAGTTAGTCTTTATTATCTTCCTAAAACTTTAGATGAAGCAGCAAGTAATTTTCAGAATTTAATTACTGCAAATTTGACAAGTTCTGTTTTTTTCTTCATTTTATCTTTTTTTCTTACTTTATTAATAGTATCTAAAGGTTTAATCAAAGGGATTGAAAAATTAAACGTTGTTATAATGCCTAGCTTATTTTTAATGCTTGTTTTTATGTTGTTTTATTGTATGGGATTTAAGCAAGGTTTTGCAAATGCTTTTTCTTATTTATTTTATCCTGATTTTTCACATTTTAAATTTAGCTCTATTGCCGAAGCTTTAGGGCTTGCATTTTTTACCTTATGCTTGGGAATAGGTTGTATAGTTACATATTCATCAGCCTTGGATAAAAAAACAAATTTTATAAAAAGTTCAGTGTATATTGTTTTGATTAACTTATTGATTTCTTTTATCATGGGACTTATTGTTTTTACTTTTATCTTTGAATTTGGAGCCGATCCGCATACTCAAGGAGCAGGAATTGTTTTTGTATCCTTGATGAGTTTGTTTAATCAACTTGGAGCTTTAGGCTATATTTTTGCATTTTGTTTTTTCTTAGCGCTTTTTTTTGCTGGTATTACTTCAGCTGTTTCAATGATAGAGCCTTTAACTTTTTATATGATTAATAACTATCAAATTTCTCGTTTTAAAGCTCTATTTTTAATAGGTTTATTTGTTTTTGTTTTTGGAATTTGTTGTATCTTGTCGTTAAATTTAAATTTTTTTTCTATGTTTAGTTTTTTTGGTAAAGATTTTTTTACTTTATTGGATAAATTAACTTCAAATTTTTTACTTCCACTTGGTGCTATAGTATGCTCTATATTTGTAGGTTTTTTTATGAATAAAAAACAAATTTATAAAATTTTTTCTAAATTTATAAGTCGAAAAATTTTCTTAATTTGGTTGTTTTTTATTCGTTTTATATCGCCTATAGCAATAATTTTGGTAATGTGTTATCAAATTTTTGTATAATAATGAAAAAATATTTTTTTAAGGAAAAATAATGGCTAAAAAATTCATCGATGTAATGGATACAAGCTTTAGAGATGGTTTTCAGTCTGTTTATGGAGCTAGGGTTTTAATGGATGATTTTTTTCCTGCAGTAGAAGCAGCAAAAGAAGCAGGAATTACACATTTTGAATTTGGCGGTGGTGCTAGATTTCAAAGCTTGTATTTTTATCTTAATGAAGATGCTTTTACCATGATGGATAGATTTAGGGCTATTGTAGGAAAAGATACCAATCTTCAAACTTTAGCAAGAGGGGTTAATACTGTTACTTTAGATACTGGAAGTAGTGAACTTATTGATTTGCATGCAAAACTTTTTGCAAAACACGGTACTACAACGATAAGAAATTTTGATGCCCTTAATGATGTAAATAATTTAAAATTTAGTGGTGAATGTATAGTAAAACATGGGTTAAAGCATGAAATTACTATTACTTTAATGGATTTACCGCCAAATTGTAAAGGTGCTCATGATGTGCCTTTTTATGAAAAAATTTTAAAAGAAATTTTAGCAGCAGAAATTCCTTTTCATAGTATTTGTTTCAAAGATGCAAGTGGAACTTCAAATCCAAATAAAATTTATGAAACCATTAAAATGGCAAGAAAAATTTTACCTCAAGATATGCATATTAGACTTCATACGCATGAAACTGCAGGGGTGAGTATAGCCTGCTATCTTGCAGCACTTGAAGCAGGGGTTGATGGTATCGATTTGGCTGCGGCTCCAGTAAGTGGCGGAACCTCTCAACCTGATATTTTAACCATGATGCATGCTTTAAAAGGCAAAGATTATGATTTAGGCGGACTTGAGGAAGAAAAAATTCTAAAATACGAAGAAGTTTTAAAAGATTGTTTAAAAGAATATTTTTTACCACCTGAAGCTACTATGGTAAATCCACTTATTCCTTTTTCTCCTATGCCAGGAGGAGCTTTAACAGCAAATACACAAATGATGAGAGATAATAATATCTTAGATAAATTTCCACAAGTCATTCATGCTATGAGAGAAGTTGTAGAAAAAGGTGGATTTGGTACTTCGGTTACTCCAGTTTCTCAATTTTATTTTCAACAAGCTTTTAATAATGTGATGTTTGGACCTTGGAAAAAAATAGCAGAAGGTTATGGAAAAATGGTGCTTGGTTATTTTGGAAAAACTCCTGTTACACCCGATGCAAATATTGTTGAACTTGCTTCAAAACAACTTAATTTAGAACCTACTACAGAGCTTGCTATTAATATAGCTGATAAAGATGAGAGTAAAAGTATAGTTTATACTAAAACCTTGCTTGAAAAAGAGAGTATAGAAACGAGTGAAGAAAATATATTTATTGCAGCAGCTTGTAAAGAAAAAGGTATAGCATTTTTAAAAGGAGAGGCAAAGGTAAATGTACGCAAATTAGCTAGTATGCCAAAGCCTATGAGTGTAGATGAAAACAAATTTACCGTAGCTGTAAATGGTAATAAATATCATGTAGAGGTAAGCTATGGTTTTGATAAAGATGTTAATGTTAAAAGTGTAAAAAAAGTAGAAGAAAATAAAAATATTGTTTCTTCAAATTCAACAAGTTCTGTAGATGCTGAAAATGAAGTTTTAGCAGGTATTTCAGGTAATGTCTTTAAAATTTATGTTAACGAAGGTGAAGAAGTAAAATCAGGTCAAGCCATCATGGTTTTAGAAGCAATGAAAATGGAGATTGAAGTTAATGCCCCAAAAGATGGAATTATTTCAGAGCTTTGTATTAAAATAGGCGATACTGTTAACGAAGGTGAAGTATTAGCTATCTATAAGAATTAAAGTGAGGGAAAGATGAAAAAATTTGATAATTTAGGCTTGGACAATATAAAAGAAATTTTTCATAATTTAAGTTATGATGAATTAAATGCTCATGAAAAAGCAAATAATGAAGGTTTAAGTACGGATAATGATACTTTTTGTGTGGATACAGGAATTTTTACAGGTAGAAGTCCTAAAGATAAATATTTTGTAAAACAAGATCCATCTAGTAAGTATATTGCTTGGGGAAAGGTAAATCAGCCCATTACAAAAGAATTATTTGATAAGCTTTTGACTAAAGCAAAACAAGAATTAAGTGGAAAGAAAATTTATGTTCAAGATGCTTTTTGTGGCGCTTCTTTGCAAAGTCGCAAAGCAGTAAGATTTGTTACTGAAATTGCATGGCAAGCACATTTTGTTAAAAATATGTTTATTCGCCCAAGTCAAGAAGAACTTGAGAATTTTAAAGCAGATTTTATTGTTTATAATGCTTGCAAATGTATCAATGAAGATTACAAACAAGATGGTTTAAATTCAGAGGTTTTTGTAATCTTTAATGTTGAAGAAAATATAGCGGTTATTGGTGGAACTTGGTATGGCGGAGAAATGAAAAAAGGTATTTTTTCTATGATGAATTATTGGTTGCCACTAGAAAATAAACTTTCTATGCATTGTAGTGCAAATGTCGGAGAAAAAGGTGATGTAGCACTTTTCTTTGGACTTAGTGGTACTGGAAAAACTACACTCTCAACCGATCCAAAAAGAAAACTTATAGGTGATGACGAACATGGTTGGGATGATGAAGGTGTATTTAATTTTGAGGGTGGTTGTTACGCAAAAACAATCAATCTCGATCCTGAACATGAGCCTGAAATTTATAGTGCCATTAAAAGAAATGCACTTTTAGAAAATGTAGTTTTAAGAGCCGATAAGAGTGTTGATTATGCTGATGCTTCAAAAACAGAAAATACAAGAGTTTCTTATCCTATAGAGCATATTGAAAATCATGAGCCTAGTCTAAAAGCAGGGCATCCAAAAAATATTATATTTTTAAGTGCAGATGCTTTTGGAATTTTACCTCCAGTAAGTAAACTAAGCAAAGAGCAGGCTATGTATTATTTTTTAAGTGGTTATACAGCAAAAGTAGCTGGAACTGAGCGTGGTATTTTAGAACCTCAAGCAACTTTTTCAGCTTGTTTTGGAGAACCTTTTATGCCTTTGCATCCAACGGTTTATGCGAGATTACTTGGTGAAAAGATTGAAAAGCATGAAGCTAATGTTTATCTTGTTAATACAGGCTGGAGCGGTGGAAGCTACGGTGTGGGTAAAAGAATGAGCATTAAGGCTACTAGGGCTTGCATTAATGCTATTCTAGATGGAAGTATTGCAAAATGCGAATTTGAAAATTTTGAAGTGTTTGATTTAGCTATTCCAAAAGCTTTAGAAGGTGTAGAAAGCACGCTTTTAAATCCTATAAATACTTGGTCAGATAAAAATGATTATATTGCAACAAGAGATAAATTAGCACATATGTTTATACAAAATTTTAAACGTTATGAAGATGTCAAAGAAGGCATTGAATTTAGCAAATTTGGACCAAAAATTTAAGGCATTTAAATGAAAAATGAAATGTGGTCAGGACGTTTTAGTGGTGCAAGTGATGAGCTTTTAAAAGAATTTAATGCAAGTTTAAATGTAGATAAAACTTTGTTCAATGAAGATATACAAGGTTCTATAGCACACGCTACAATGCTTGAAAGTTGTGGTATTTTAAAAAAAGAAGAATTAGATGCTATTATAAAAGGTTTAGAGCAGGTTAGAAGTGAAATAGAGCAAGGCAAATTTATTTTTGATATTAAAGATGAAGATATTCATATGGCTGTAGAAAAGCGTTTAAGCGAGCTTATAGGTAGTGAAATTGGTGGAAGACTTCATACTGCAAGAAGTAGAAATGATCAAGTGGCTACTGATTTTAAACTTTTTGTCAAAAAATCTCATATTGAACTTATAAAGCTTTTAAAAGAATTGATTCAAACCATGCTCGAACATGCCAAAGTGCATAAAAAAACTATTATGCCAAGTTTTACACATTTACAACACGCTCAGCCTGTGAGTTTTTCTTTTTATATTTTAGCTTATGCTTTTATGCTAATGCGAGATATTAAGCGTTTGCAAAATAGTCTAGAACTCGCTGATTTTTCGCCACTTGGGTCTTGTGCGTGTGCAGGAACAAGCTATGTTACCAATCGTGAGTTGAGTGCTGAAATTTTAGGATTTAAGGAGATTATGCCAAATGCTATGGATGGAGTGAGTGATAGAGATTTTGCTCTTGATTTACTTTATGATATAGCAGTTATTTTTACACACACTTCAAGACTTTGCGAGGAAATGATTTTATTTTCAAGTTCGGAATTTTCTTTTATATCCATAAGTGATAGTTTTTCAACAGGAAGTTCTATCATGCCTCAGAAAAAAAATCCCGATGTTTGTGAACTTATACGCGGAAAAACAGGGCGTGTCTATGGAAATCTGATTTCTCTTTTAACTATAATGAAAGCTCTACCTTTAGCTTACAATAAAGATATGCAAGAAGATAAAGAAGGGCTTTTTGATAGTGTAAAAACCGCTAAAGATAGTTTAATCATCTTAAATGCAATGTTAAAAGAAATACGAATTGATAAAGAAAATATGCTTAATGCTTGTAAAAAAGGTCATTTGTTGGCTACCGATTTGGCGGATTATTTGGTGCGTGAAAAAAATATTCCTTTTAGAAAAGCACATTTTATAGTGGGAAATGTTGTTGCACAAGCTGAAGCACAAGGTATTGATATAAGTGAAATTAAAGATCTTTCAAAAATAGATCCTGTATTTGATGAAAAAGCTATGGAACTTTTAAATTTTGAATTTTCTTTAAATTCTAAGCAAAGTGAAGGCTCAAGTTCTATTGCAAGCGTAGAAAAGCAAATTCAAATTTTGGAAGGTTTTATTCAAAATTTATAAATATTGTTTAGGCTATTTTGCCTAAACATTGAATCTAAAATGCATTACATCGCCGTCTAAAACGATATAGTCTTTTCCTTCAAGGCGTAGCTTTCCTACTTCTTTGGCGCCATTTTCGCCTTTGTATTGGATATAGTCTTCATAGGAAATAACTTCAGCTTTTATAAAGCCTTTTTCAAAGTCATTATGAATCACGCTCGCTGCTTTTGGTGCTTTCCAGCCTTTTTTGATTGTCCAAGAACGCACTTCAACTACACCAGCGGTAAAATAACTGATCAGTCCAAGCTTAGTAAAAGCAGTGCGTATGATTTGATCAAGACCGCTTTCGTTAACTCCTAGAGAACTTAAAAATTCATGGCTTTCTTCATCGCTTAATCCTACTAATTCTTCTTCGATTTTTGCACAAAGCTTGATAACTTCATGATCATTTTTTTTAGCATATTCTTTTAAAGCTTTTACATAATCATTATCTTCACTAATACCATTTTCATCAACATTTGCACCATAAATCACTTCTTTAGCAGAAAGCAGTCTTAATTCTTTGATTAAGGCTTGATAAATTTCGTTTTCTTTTTCAGGATAAGAACTTGCAGCTAAGCCTTTGTTTAAATGATCAAGTAAAGAATTTGCAAGTTCGAGGCTTTCTTTAGCACCCTTTTGGTTGGCTTTGGTTTCTTTGGTGAGTTTTTCTATTTTTTTACTAAGTTGTTCAATATCTGCTAAAATAAGCTCTGTATTGATAATTTCTACATCACGCAAAGGATTAACTCCACCTTCAACATGGGTGATATTTTCTTCATCAAAACAACGCACTATGTGTAAAATAACCTCAGTTTCGCGTATATTTGAAAGAAATTTATTTCCTAAGCCTTCACCCTTACTTGCACCTTTAACAAGTCCAGCGATATCTACAAATTCTATTAAAGAATGCATAATTCTTTCAGGTTTTACGATTTTAGCAAGTTCATTAAGTCTTAAGTCAGGAACTTCAACCATGGCTTTGTTAGGCTCTATGGTACAAAAAGGATAGTTTGCACTTTGGGCATTTTGTGCTTTAGTTAAAGCATTAAAAGTCGTTGATTTGCCAACATTTGGAAGTCCTACTATACCCACGCTTAAACTCATTTAGCTTTCCTTAAAATTTGAATTAGATAATTAACACACATTCTAACTCCAGCTCCACCTGCACCAAAACTAGAATATCCCCAAGATTTTTCCGTATAAGCAGGTCCTGCTATGTCAAGATGTAACCATTTGTCTTTATATTCTTTACGAATAAATTTATCTAAAAATAACCCCGCGGTAATTGCGCCTCCATAGCGACTAGAGGCAGTGTTGCTAATATCGGCAATATTTGATTTTATAAGTTCTCTTAAGTGGGGGTTAAAGTGTAAGATTGTAGTATATTCTCCACTTTTTTTAGAGCTTAGATAAAAATCATTTTGCAATTCTTCATTGTTTCCCATAATAGCACTTGTAAATTCTCCAAGTCCTACAACACAAGCTCCAGTAAGTGTTGCCATATCAATAAGTAAATCAGGTTTTAAATCTTGTGCAAAAGAAAGACAATCAGCTAAAACCAAGCGTCCTTCTGCATCTGTATTTCTTACTTCTATACTTACGCCTTCGCGACTGATTAACACATCATCAGGCTTATAAGCATTGCCGCCTATCATATTTTCAGTTGCACCTAAAATACAATGCACTTCTAAATCTAAAGCAAGCTCGGCTACGGCTTTTATGATCCCCATTGCTGCTGCTGCACCGCTTTTATCGGCTTTCATTGTAAGCATAAAATCAGCTGGTTTTAAGCTTAATCCACCGCTATCGTAAGTTAAGCCTTTTCCAACAAATACAACACGTTTTTTTGCATTTTTGGCTTTATAGCTTAGATGAATGAGGCGTGGTGGATGTACCGAGGCACGATTGACTGCCAAAAAAGCATTCATTTTTTCTTTGGCCAAAAATTTTTCATCATAAATTTTACAAATAATGTTTTTATTTTCTTTAGCTAAATTTTGCGCATCTTCTGCCATTTTTAAAGGGGTGTAAATTTCAGGAATTTCATTGACTATATTTTTAGTAAAATTTGTGGCATTAGCTAAAATTTCTCCACGCTCCAAGCCTATCTTAGCTTCATCTTTATTAAATTTCTTACCATTTAATTCTTCGCTTGAAATAATAAATTTTTCCAAAGTGCTTGTTTTTTTCTCGCTTTTATATTTATCAAATTTATAAGCTCCAAAAAGTACGCCTTCAACTAAAGATGTAAAACTTCTAACTACACAATCTCCTATTATGCTAGGAAGTTTTACGCTTTTTATATTAAGCTTTTCAAGAGTTTTGTATGCTGTGCAAAGACTTAATCTTATATCCTCATAAGCAAGGCTTTTAAGCTCTAAATAAAGCTTTTTATTGTTTAAGTCTAGTAATATACCTTCGCCTTTGTAATTATTAAGTTTAAAAAAATCTTTTTCTTTGTTAAAATTTTTTAAATTTTTATCCTGTATAAAAATAAGTTCAAAGTCTGCTTTTATAGCATCTAGTTTTTTATCGTTTAATTCAAATTTCATGATTTTTTCCTTTTATCTTTAAGTATAGCTTTTTCCATTTGTTTAAAACCAAATAATAAAAGGGATAAAAAAGCTATAATAATAATGGCTGCATAATACCAATGTTCTTCAGCCCAAGTCACCATCTTCCAAATTTGTTCTCCAAAATACCAAGCTAAAAGTATAGTGATTGATGCCCAAACCCAAGCACTAAAAAGATTGATAATAGCAAATTTTTTTGCACTATAACGCGTGACTCCTATACTCATAGGTATAATGGTTCTAAAGCCATACATATAGCGTTGTATAAAAATAATAGGCCAACCAAAACGTTGTAAAAGTAAGTGTGCTACTGCAAATTTACGCCTTTGGGTTTTTAATTTTTTTTGTATGTAGCGTTTATTATATCTTCCTATATAGAAATAAATTTGATCGCCTACAAAACCACCAAGTCCTGCTATAAATATAACAAAGCCTAAATTTACATGTCCTTGATGGGCAAAAATACCTGCCAAAATTAAAGCCAACTCCCCTTCTAAAATACACCATAAAAAAATAATAATATATGCTAGATCTTTGTATTGGTAAAGTAAATTTTTTAAAAATTCTTCCATTTGCGCCTTTCTATAGTTTTAAATTTCTAAAACACTATAAACTGAAGTAAGTTTTTCAAGTTTATTTGCTCCATTTAAATCTTTAAGATTCATTAAAAAACAAGCTTCAACGCATTTTGCTCCAGCTTTTTGAATGAGTTCATACGAAGCTATAGCTGTTCCGCCAGTTGCTATTAAATCATCTACAAGTAAAACCTTTGCATTTTGAATATTTTTAAATGCATCTTTATGAAGTTCTACTTTATCGCTGCCATATTCAAGATCATATTCGCAGCTAAAGGTTTCAAAAGGGAGTTTTCCAGGTTTTCTAATAGGCACAAAAGGAAGATTAAGTTTTGCACAAATCATAGATGCAAAGATAAATCCTCTGCTTTCTGTTCCTGCTATGAAGTCTAGATTGTAATCTTTGTAGCGTTCTTTTAAATGTTTAAGTAGAAAATTTAAAGCCTCTTTGTTATTTAGTAGAGTGGTAATATCTCTAAAAATAATTCCTTTTTTTGGAAAATCAGCAATAATTCTAATGCTATCAAGCAGGTATTTTTGTTCTTCTTGTGTTAGTTTTATCATAATAATGCCTCGATTTTTGCTTCTAATTCTTTAATTCTTTGTCTTAGTTTGTCATTTTCTAAACGATATTGAGAATTTCTAGTTCTTAAAGATGTAAGGTCTGCTTTGATTTTATTAAGCTCTTCTGTGAGTATATCTATATTTCCAAGACTTCTTTGAAGTTGGATTTGTAGTTTTCTAATAACAATCTCAGTATCATCAAGATTGTTTTTGATAAAATCTTTTGATGTTTTTTCTTTATTAAGTAGAGTTTTATAGTAAAACAACATTACAATCAGATAGATAGTTGCACAAATTAATATAGTTAAAACAAGCCAGTTTGTAAACATTATATTTTTACCTCAATTTTTTGAATTCTTTGCATATGTCTCCCTTCTTCAAAAGGAGTTTGAATGAATTTTTCTATAATATCTGTAGCTAATTCAATCCCGATTAATCTTCCACCTAATGCCAAAACATTGGCATCATTATGTCTTCTTGCAAGTTCCGCACTTAAGCTTTCATGGCATAATGCGCAGCGAATGTTTTTATGACGATTTGCTGCAATAGAAATTCCAATTCCACTTCCACAAATAAGAATGCCAAAGCTTCGTTTGTCTATTTTTTCGGCAAGTAAATGTGCATAATCAGGATAATCACAGCTTGCACAAGTGTTTGTTCCTAAATCGTTAAAAATTATATTTTTTTCTTTTAAAAATACGCAAATTTTTTCTTTTAATTCAAAACCAGCATGATCACTAGCAATATAAATTTTTTCCCTAAGCATTGGTTTCCTAATTACTATATAAAATAAGATAAAAATCTAATCTTATCATATTAAATCATAAAAACAGCTTTTCTTTTTTTAAAAATAAGCTTTATTTTTCTTTATATATGTTAGAATTTGCGACAAGAAAAATAAAATTTCAATAAATTAAGGGGAGAAGAAAATGAAGCTCATACTCATAGGATCTTCAACAGGTGGTCCTAATCAGCTTAAATTTCTTTTAAAGGATATTGATATAAAAAATACTTGTGTAGTTATAGCTCAACACATGAGTGTTAGTTTTATTCCATCTTTTGTGAGGCAATTTAATAAGGAGGCTTTTAGTGAAGTGTGCTTATTGAACGATAAAGAGATATTAAGCAATAAAATTTATATTTGCCCTAAAAATACTATTTTATCTGGAAATTTAAATATTGTAGCCTCTTGGCAAGATGTGGTATCAAGTTTTAAGCCAAGTGTAGATTTGCTTTTTCATTCCGCTGTTTCTTTGGCAAAAACAAATAAAATACTTGCTATTATTTTAACGGGTATGGGAGATGATGGCGCAAAAGGTTTATTTGAGCTTTATAAAACAGGGGTTAGATGTTTATGTGAGAATGAGGCAGATAGCGTCGTTTATGGTATGCCAAAAAGAGCAAAAGATATGAATCCACATTTAAAACCTATGAGCTTAAAAGAAATTAAAAAAGAAATTATAAATTTTATTGATCAGGATTAATAAAAGGAAAATTACATGGAAAAAAAAATAACTCCTAGCGAATTAGAACTTAATGAATTTATAAAAATTATCAACGAAATGAGCGGTATTGATTTAACCGATAAAAAAAATATATTAGCTTTAAAGTTGAATAAATTTCTTGAAGGAACTAATACTAAAAATTTTTCCGAATTTTTGGGAAAATTAAAAAGTAATAGACAACTTAAACAAGAAACTTTAGATTTTGTAACCATAGGTGAAACTTATTTTTTAAGAGAATTGGCTCAATTGAAAGAAATAATTTATTATGCCAAAAGCTTAGAAAAGAGAGTAAATATCCTAAGTGCCCCTTGTTCAAGTGGAGAAGAAGTATATTCTTTAGCGTTACTGGCTGCACAGAATTTTATTAAAGATATGTATATTTTAGGCATTGATATTAATTCAAGCGTGATTGAAAAAGCAAAACTTGGAAAATATCAAGGAAGAACTTTACAGCGATTGAGTGAGAGTGAAAAAAGAAGGTTTTTTTTAGAAAGCGAAGATAAATTTTATACTATTAATAAAAATGAGCTTTGTACCTGTAAATTTGAACTTTGCAATGTTTTTGAAGAAAAATTTTCAAGATTGGGAAAATTTGATATTATAGCTTCTAGAAATATGATTATTTATTTTGATCATGAATCAAAACTAAAACTTATGGAGAGATTTCATAGAATTTTAAATGACAAAGGAAGGCTTTATATTGGCAATGCTGATTTGATTCCAGAGACTATTTATTTTAAAAAGATTTTCTCTCCAAGAGGTGTTTACTATGAAAAAGTATAAATTCTAAAAATTACTAAAAGTTACACTTTGGAAATTTATTGGTAAAAATAAGTTACATTTTGAAGTAGTTTTCTTTATTTAATGATAAAATAATTTTAATTAATTTTATATTTAGTTAGAAATAAAGGAAAAAACTTGATTGAATTAAAAAATGTAAATAAATACTACGGAACTCATCATGTTCTAAAGAATATCAATCTTTCTGTTAAAGAAGGTGAGAAGCTTGTTATTATAGGTCCAAGTGGAAGTGGAAAAAGTACAACTATCCGTTGCATGAATGGGCTTGAAGAAGTTAGTTCAGGCGAGGTAGTAGTTAACAATCTTGTTTTAAATCATAAAAATAAAATTGAAATTTGTCGAAAATATTGTGCAATGGTTTTTCAGCATTTTAATTTATATCCACATATGACGGTTTTGCAAAATTTAACCTTAGCTCCAATGAAACTTCAAAAAAAATCTAAAAAAGAAGCTGAAGAAACAGCTTTTAAGTATTTAAAAGTCGTAGGTTTAGTGGATAAAGCAAATGTTTATCCAGCAACCCTTTCAGGCGGACAACAACAACGCGTTGCTATAGCAAGATCACTTTGTACTAAAAAACCCTATATTTTATTTGATGAACCTACTTCAGCCCTTGATCCAGAAACCATACAAGAGGTTTTAGATGTAATGAAAGAAATTTCACGCCAAAGCAATACTACCATGGTGGTTGTTACACACGAAATGGGTTTTGCAAAAGAAGTAGCAGATAGGATTATTTTTATGGAAGATGGCGCTATTGTGGAAGAAAATATTCCTAGTGAATTTTTCTCAAATCCAAAAACCGAAAGAGCGCGACTCTTTTTAGGGAAAATTCTTAAAAATTAACCAAAATTGAAAGGAGAAAAAATGGTTTTTAGAAAATCTTTATTAAAGTTGGCAGTTTTTGCTCTAGGTGCTTGTGTTGCATTTAGCAATGCTAATGCAGCAGAAGGTAAACTTGAGTCTATTAAATCTAAAGGACAATTAATAGTTGGTGTTAAAAATGATGTTCCACATTATGCTTTACTTGATCAAGCAACAGGTGAAATTAAAGGTTTTGAAGTAGATGTTGCCAAATTGCTAGCTAAAAGTATATTAGGTGATGATAAAAAAATAAAACTAGTCGCAGTTAATGCTAAAACAAGAGGCCCTTTGCTTGATAATGGTAGTGTAGATGCAGTGATAGCAACTTTTACTATTACTCCAGAGAGAAAAAGAATTTATAATTTCTCAGAGCCTTATTATCAAGATGCTATAGGGCTTTTAGTTTTAAAAGAAAAAAATTATAAATCTTTAGCTGATATGAAAGGTGCAAATATTGGAGTAGCTCAAGCTGCAACTACAAAAAAAGCTATAGGTGAAGCTGCTAAAAAAATTGGTGTCGATGTTAAATTTAGTGAATTTCCTGATTATCCAAGTATAAAAGCTGCTTTAGATGCTAAAAGAGTTGATGCGTTTTCTGTAGACAAATCAATATTGTTAGGTTATGTGGATGATAAAAGTGAAATTTTACCAGATAGTTTTGAACCACAAAGTTATGGTATTGTAACCAAAAAAGATGATCCAGCTTTTGCAAAATATGTTGATGATTTTGTAAAAGAACATAAAAGTGAAATTGATGCTTTAGCGAAAAAATGGGGTTTATAATATGAATGAAAGTGTAGGTTTTGTTGAACATTTAAGACAAATTCTTACTTCTTGGGGTTTATATGATGAAAATAGTATAAGCCCTTTTGCGGTATGGAAATTTTTAGATGCTTTGGATAATAAAGATGCTTTTATTAATGGTTTTATTTATACTTTAGAAGTAAGCATTCTTGCTTTGCTTATAGCTACAATTTTTGGAACTATAGGCGGAGTTATGGCTACAAGTAGATTTAAAATTATCAGAGCCTACACTAGAATTTACGTAGAGCTTTTTCAAAATGTTCCTTTGGTAATACAAATTTTCTTTTTGTTTTATGCCTTGCCTGTTTTAGGTATAAGACTTGATATATTTACTATTGGTGTATTGGGTGTTGGGGCTTATCACGGAGCTTATGTAAGCGAGGTGGTTAGAAGTGGAATTTTGGCTGTACCAAGAGGTCAGTTTGAAGCTTCTGCGTCTCAAGGGTTTACTTATATTCAACAAATGCGTTATATTATAGTACCTCAAACCATTAGAATTATTTTACCACCGATGACAAATCAAATGGTAAATTTAATCAAAAATACCTCTGTATTGCTTATTGTAGGTGGAGCTGAGTTAATGCATTCTGCTGATAGTTACGCAGCTGATTATGGAAATTATGCGCCAGCTTATATATTTGCAGCGGTTTTATATTTTATAATTTGTTATCCTTTGGCTTATTTTGCAAAGGCTTATGAAAATAAATTAAAAAAAGCACATTTAACGAGATAAAGGGTTGTTAATGGAAAATGTTTTTAATGCACAAAATATTGAATTTTTAATGCAAGGTTTATTTCTGACATTAAAAATAGCCTTAGCAACTTGTATTATTTCGATTATTTTTGGAACTTTTTTAGCTATAACTAAAAATTATGGGGATAGATTAAGTAAATTTTTAGCAGCTTGCTATATAGATATTTTTAGAAATACTCCTTTATTATTATGGATGCTTGCAGCTTGTTTTGTTCTACCTGTATTTTTTGGACAATTTCCTCAAGCTTTTTGGGGTACTATAGGATTTTCACTTTATACGAGTTCGGTTATGGCTGAAATTATTAGAGGTGGATTAAATTCTATACCAAAAGGTCAGTTTGAAGCAGCTTATTCTCAAGGTTTTGGTAAATTTTTTACTCTTTTTTATATTATTTTACCACAAACTTTTAGAAAAATAATACCTGCTTTATTATCTCAAATTGTAACCACTGTAAAGGATACAGCTTATTTAGCGGGTTTAGGTATAGCTGAACTTACTTATAATTCAAAAACTATATTGGCAAAACTAAGAAGTTTTGAAGAAATTTTAGCGATGATAGGTGTTGTTGCGGGAATTTATTTTATAATATGTTTTTCACTTTCTATGTTAGTAAGATATTATGCTAAAAAGACAGCTTACATTTCTTAAAAAAGCTTATATTTTTATATAAGCTTTTTAAATTTACAGCAGTTTTTAACATTTTTTTTATTAAAATCTTTTGTATTAATTCATAATTTTATTGATTAAGGTTTTTTATGCGAGGTTATAAAATTTTTTCAGGCTCAGCTAATGTGGAATTTGCAAGACAAGTTTCTAAATATCTTTCCCTGCCTTTAAGTGATGCTGGAGTAAAACGATTTAGTGATGGAGAGATTAGTGTTCAAATTGATGAGAGCGTACGCGGAAAGGATGTTTTTATTATTCAAAGTACTTGCGCTCCTACAAACGATAATTTAATGGAACTTTTAATTCTTACAGATGCTTTGCGTCGCTCAAGTGCAAATTCGATTACGGCTATTATCCCATATTTTGGCTATGCGAGACAAGATAGAAAAGCAAATCCTAGGGTGCCAATTACTGCTAAACTTGTGGCTAATTTGATTCAGGCAGCTGGGATTGATCGCGTAGCTACGATAGATTTGCATGCAGGGCAAATTCAGGGTTTTTTTGATATTCCAGTAGATAATCTTTATGGAAGTATAGTTTTTAATGATTATATTAAAGCCAAACATTTTAAAAATGCTATTATAGGAAGTCCAGATATAGGCGGTGTTGCAAGAGCTAGGAGTGTTGCAAAGCATTTAGGACTTGATATAGTTATAGTTGATAAGCGTCGCGAAAAAGCCAATGAAAGTGAAGTAATGAACATCATTGGAGATGTAAAAGATAAAGAAGTTATCCTAGTAGATGATATTATTGATACTGCTGGCACTATAGTTAAAGCTGCAGAAGCTTTAAAAGAAAAAGGTGCAAAATCTGTTATGGCTTGCTGTACTCATGCAGTTTTAAGTGGAAAAGCCTATGAGAGAATAGCAAGTGGAGCTTTAGATGAGCTTGTAGTAACAGATACTATACCTTTAAAAGAGCAATTACCAAATATTAAAGTATTAAGTGTTACATCTGTTTTTGCTGAAGTAATACGTCGTGTTTATCATAACGAAAGTGTAAATTCTCTCTTTATTTAGATTAAAAAAGCTTAAAGATTGTTTTTAAGCTTTTCATTTTTATGCTACTTAAAGAAACAAAAAACATATATTTTTTTAAAAATGTGAAAAAACTAAACATCTTTCTATACAATTTAATCTATAAATCTGTTATTCTTTGAAAATATTTTATTTTCTTAGGAGAAATTATGACTCAGTTAAGTACTAAAATTTTATGGTTGCTTGTTGCAACTTTAGGCGCTATTTGTTTTGGTTATTTAGCTTTACAAAATGGAGAAAGTGTATCAGCGATTTATTTGGTGGTTGCTGCTATATGTATTTATATGATAGGATATAGATTTTATGGGCATTTTGTAGCTTATAAGGTTTTAGAACTTGATAAAAATCGCGCAACACCAGCACTTGTAGAAAATGATGGGCGTGATTTTGTGCCTACAAATAAGGCTGTATTATTTGGACATCATTTTGCTGCTATTGCAGGAGCAGGTCCATTAGTAGGACCTATCTTGGCTGCTCAAATGGGATATTTGCCTTCTATGCTTTGGATTTTAGTAGGAGGAGTTTTAGCGGGTGCTGTGCATGATTTTGTTGTTCTTTTTATATCTACTCGTAGAAAAGGTAGAAGTCTTGGCGAGATGATTAAGGATGAGATGGGTAAATTTACAGGTGGAGTTGCTATGGTGGCGATTTTTGGCATTATGCTTATTATTATTGCCATTTTAGCTATGGTGGTTGTAAAAGCTTTAGCAGAATCTCCATGGGGTTTATTTACTATCGCAATGACTATTCCTATAGCAATATTTATGGGAATTTATATGCGTTTTATCCGTCCAGGTAGAGTAGGGGAGGCTTCTATAATAGGTTTTGTGCTTTTAATTTTGGCTATTCATTATGGTAGCGTTGTAGCTGCTGATCCTTATTGGGCTAAAATATTTACTTTAGAAGCTCCAACTTTGGCAATTGTTATGATGGCTTATGGTTTTATTGCTTCTGTTTTACCTGTGTGGTTTTTACTTGCTCCAAGAGATTATCTTTCAACTTTTTTGAAAATCGGTGTTATTGTGGTAATGGCTGTAGCTATTGTTTTGGTTGCTCCTGATTTGCAAATGCCAAAAGCAAATACTCAGTATTTTGATGGAACAGGTCCAGTATTTGCAGGTGGAGTATTTCCATTTTTATTTATTACCATTGCTTGTGGTGCGATCAGTGGTTTTCATGCTTTGATTTCTAGTGGAACTACTCCTAAAATGCTTGAAAACGAAACTCATGCCTTAGCTGTTGGATATGGTTCTATGCTTGCTGAAAGTGCTGTGGCGATTATGGCTTTAATTTGTGCTTGTATTTTACATCCAGGTCTTTATTTTGCTATAAATTCAAGCTCTGCTTTGATAGGAACAGATGTTGTAAGTGTAGCACAAACCATTTCAAATTGGGGATTTAGCATTACTCCTGAAGAAATTACTACTTTGACTACAAATATAGGAGAGCATACTATACTTTCAAGAACAGGTGGAGCTCCAACTTTTGCTATAGGTGTAGCTTTGATCTTGCATGAACTTTTTGGCGGCGTGGATTTGATGGCTTTTTGGTATCATTTTGCTATATTGTTTGAAGCTTTATTTATTTTAACAGCGGTGGATGCTGGGACAAGGGCTTGTCGTTTTATGGTGCAAGATATATTGGGTAATGTTTATAAACCTTTAGGAGATATTCATAATTATCCAGCTGGACTTTTGGCTACGGCTTTAAGTGTTGCAGGTTGGGGATATTTTCTTTATCAAGGTGCCATTGATCCTAAGGGAGGAATTTATACGCTTTGGCCTCTTTTTGGCGTGAGTAATCAAATGCTTGCGGGTATGGCTTTGCTTCTTGCTACAACTATACTTGTAAAAATGGGCAAGGCAAGATATACTTGGGTTACTTTAGTACCTGCGGTATTTGTCTTAGTGGCAACTCTGTATGGAGGAATTCAAAAAATTATGCCTTATGAAGAAGGCAATAAAGTAGCAAATGCGGTAAGTCATGTAGCCACCGTTAGCATACAAAGTCAAAAAATTAAAGATTTAGAATTTAAATTAAATAATACTAAAGATGAAAAAGAAATTTCTACAATTAAAAAAGAAATTTCAATAGCCACCCAAAGTAAAGTTGGAAATTTACTTAATGCAATTCTTTGTGTGTTCTTTATGATAGCTACTTTGCTTGTTATAATTTCTTGTATAGGAATTTGCTTAGGTAAAATTAAAATTCCTCTTAAAGAAACTAAGTATATTAAGATTGATGAATTTCAAAAAATTTAAGTATTATTATGAAAAAGCCGAAAGGTTTTTTCATCCCTTGGTGGGACTTTCTAGTTATGATAAGTATTTAGAACACATGAAACAAAAACATCCAGGAAAAATTCCAAAAACCAGAGGGGAATTTTTCAAAGAATGTCTAGATAAAAAATATAATAGTGGCGGTTTAAATAAATGCTGATAAGCTTAAAGGATAAAGTTTTATCATACAAAATAAGCTTTAAGCATTTAAAAAGCCATGAATTCTTTTAAGTTCTTCAGTAATAGGCTTTTTCTTTCCATCTCTTGTAACACTTACGTAAGTTACTAAAGCCGAAGTTACATTAATGCAAGAAGTACAACCTTGAGAATCCACTCTTTGAGCTGTGACTTCTACTTCAACGCTGATTGAAGTGTTGCCCACATTTACAACTTTAGAGTAACAAGAAATTATATCACCTATAAAAACAGGTTCTTTAAAAACTACTTTATCCATAGAGATGGTTACAACGCGTTCAGGAGAAAGTTCTCTTGCTGCGATAGCTCCTGCTAAATCGATTTGTGAAAGTATCCATCCGCCAAAAATATTTCCTGCCGGATTTGTATCGCTTGGCATGGCTACAATTTTTAATTTTGGTTCTCCCATATCTCTCATTTTTACTCCTTATTTTAAAAAATGAATTATAATTAAAAAAGTTAAAAAGGAGAATAAAAGTATGAATAATTTTAAAGAAATAGCTAAATTGGTTAGAAAATACAAAGAAAGAAATAATGCGTTATATGAGTTTTTAGACAAAGAAGATGTGGGCGAGTATTTTAGATCTTTGATTTCTTTAAGCGAATTAAAACAAGATAAAACAACTATGCTAGCCATACTTAGGCGTTTGGTTGATTTAAAGGAAGAAAATTTAGTTCAAGAGTGGAAAAAAAACAACTTTAAGGAAGATAAGATTATAGAGTTAAAACATAAGTTCTATGAAGAGATTAGAAAGTTTTATGAAAAAGAACATCAAAATTTAATTAATGAAATAAAAGAGAAAAAGCTTTTAAATAATTTTTATCAGTCCATAATACAAGGAGTGCATAATATAGGTTTAATTATGAATATTTTTGAAATTTCTTGGACTAAAGAAATTATAGAAAAAAATAATAAAATTTTATCTACTCAATTTCCAAATTTAGATGATGCAATGGAATTTTTGCGTAAAAATCATTTATATCAAAAAACTTCAGAAGGAGAAATTTGTGAGCGAAGTTATGGTGTTTTAGTTAGAATAGGAAATTTATGGAAATTTGTTCCTTATGCGAGATTTTTCGAGAATGAAATTTTAAAATTAGAATTTGCTTTTGAAAATATGATTGATCAGCTTAAAATATTTGCTAGCAACGAAGAGGAAAAAGCTTATATAGAATATTTTGAAAAGTTAAAATTAGCGTTTTGCGAAAAAGATGAAGATAGAGTTATAAAAGCTTGGCAAGAGGCTGAATTTGCTTGGATGAAAGTAAAATCACCTTTACAAGTGGGACATCCTTTAGAATATTATGAAGATAATTATACTCATGCGGTGGCATTAGAATGGGATATAAGAATAGAAGATGAGAATGATTTTGATGTTTTGAAATTTGGTAGTGAGATTAAGGAAAGTTTTGAATATGTTTATAAAAATATAGGACTTGAAGATTGTGACTTGGAAAAAGAAGTTTTATCTAATATAGAAAAAACTCAACTTTATATTTGCACTCCGATGATATTTTATGGTGCTGAACTTAAAGGTTTATTTTCAGCTCAAGTCGTTCCAAATGATGAGTTTGTAAGTTCTAAGGCGGGTAAAAAAATATTTGCCTTTATAAATTTTGTATATGAAAATGCCAAAACAAAGCCTTTTATGAAAATTTCTAGCGAGGTTTTTGATAAAGAATTTTTGGATTTTGGAAGAAATATTTTATTTTATCAGGAAAAAATTTGGAAAAGGGTTTATGAAGTATCGACCATAGGCCATGAATTTGGTCATATATTTTTTATTGCTAATGATACTGAAAAAACAATGAATCAGAGTGGTTTTTTTAAAAATATAGAAGAATATAAAGCTACTACAGGTGGACTTATAAATTTCTTTTATCACGAACAAGATGACTTGATAATGCCTGTTTTTCATGAACTTATAAAAAGAGCTATTGGACTTATTTCTTGGCAAAGAGTTGATGAAGTTAGACCTTATTATACAGAAGGACTTATTCATCTTAGTTTGCTTTTTGAAAGTGAAGTATTGATTTTTGAAAATAATAATTTGAAGATAAATTTTGATTTAGGACATTATGAAAAATTTAAAGAACTAACTTTAAAAAATTATCATGAATTGGCAAAACACTATGCTTTAAGACTTGATGCAAAAGAGTTTTTAAGTAGATTTTGTGAAATTGAAGATAATATTTTTCTTCCTATTATGCCTAAGTGTAAAGAATTTGTTAAATTTTATTATGATTTATACGAGAAAATTGGTAATGAAATTGATAATAGCGGAGAATTTGAAAGATATAAGAAAAAATAATAAAGTTTTTTGAAAAAAACTTAAAAAAAGCTGTTTTTTACTTGATATTGTTTTTTAAATATGCTAAAATTAGGCGTTTCAATTAAAACAAAGGAGCTTTTATGACTAAAGCAGATTTCATTTCATTAGTTGCTCAAACAGCTGGGCTAACAAAAAAAGACGCTACTACTGCTACTGATGCAGTTATTTCTACTATTACTGATGTTTTAGCTAAAGGTGATAGCATCAGTTTTATTGGTTTTGGTACTTTTTCAACTCAAGAAAGAGCTGCTAGAGAAGCTAGAGTACCAAGCACAGGAAAAACAATTAAAGTTCCTGCTACAAGAGTTGCAAAATTTAAGGTAGGTAAAAACCTTAAAGAAGCTGTTGCAAAAGCAAGCAACAAAAAGAAAAAATAAAACTTCGGCTAGATAAATTCTAGCCTTCTTTCTTGATTGATTCGGATATTTTGCATCTTTTATTTACTTTATTTTTTTAAACTTTTATAAAACTATCATTATTAAATAAAAAAGGATATTAAAATTATGAAAGTACATGAAAAAGTAAGTGAGCTTATAGGAAATACTCCCATTATACATTTGAAAAAATTTGGTATCAATGTTTTTGCTAAATGCGAATTTTTAAATCCTAGTCATTCTATAAAAGATAGAGCAGCTTTTGAAATGATTAAAGATGCTTTAGATAGTAAAAAAATTAATCAAGATACTACAATAGTTGAAGCAACTAGTGGGAATACTGGAATTTCTTTGGCTATGATTTGTGCAGATTTGGGACTTAAATTTATTGCTGTAATGCCTGAATCTATGAGTTTAGAAAGAAGAAAAATGATAACACTCTTTGGCGCTAGGTTAGAATTAACTCCTGCAAATTTAGGAATGAAAGGAGCGGTTGATAAAGCAAATGAAATATTGTTAAATACTCCAAATTCTTTTATGGTTTCTCAATTTGAAAATATTTCAAATAAAAATGTGCATCGTAAGAATACGGCTTTAGAAATTTTAAGAGATTTGGATAATGAACTTGATATTTTTGTAGCTGGTTTTGGAACTGGCGGTACTATTAGTGGAGTTGGGGAAATACTAAAAGAAAAATTAGAAAAAGTGCATATTGTTGGAGTCGAGCCTCTAAATTCTCCATTGCTTAGCAAAGGTGAAGCGGGAAGCCATAAAATACAAGGAATAGGGGCGAATTTTATACCTGCTATTTTAAATAAAGAAATTATAGATGAAGTGATCACGGTAAGTAATGAAGATGCTATAAATACAGCCAAAGAACTTGCCAAAAGTGGTTTAATGGTGGGTATATCAAGTGGAGCAAATGTATTTGCCGCAAGTATGCTAGCAAAGAAATTTCCAGATAAAAGAATTTTAACTATGCTAAACGATACGGCTGAAAGATACCTCTCAACTGATCTTTTTGCTTAAGTATAATTATTGAGAATTTAGAAAAATTCTAAGTTCTCTTAAAATTTCTTGTGGATTTAAATCACTAATTTCTTTATAAAAATGACCTTTTTCATCAATAAGATAAAGCATATTGCTATGTGCTATAGAATAACCCATAAAAGAATCATTTAGATCTATTTTTTGATATTGAACATTATATTGTTTTGTTATTTTTTGAAGAGTTTTTTCATCTTTTGCAATTAAAGCATCTGCTTTTGGGTAAAAGTATCGTAACCATTCGTTTGTATTACTTAAGTTATTATCTCTATTTAGATCTAAAGAAATAAAAAGAAGGTGAGCCTTAGGATTATTGATTTGCTTTAAGGCTTTGCCTACTAAACTAAGAGTTGCCGGACAAACATCAGGGCAATAAGTGTATCCAAAATAGATAATAAGCTTATCTCCTTTAAAATCTTTTAGGGTGGTTTCCTCTTTTAAATCTGATTTCAAGATAAAATCATAAGAATTTTGATGATTTTTAATAAAAAATATTACACCTAAAATAATGGCAACTATAACTATAAACAAAATAATATTTTTTTTCATTTTTTTAGCTCAAAATCAAAATAAAACCCTATGGGTTTATTATTATCCATAAATTCTACCCTAAAACGCATAGTATCTAAAACACAAGTAGCAAGAACTATTTTGCTTTCATAGTCTGTTGAATTTAATCGATGTATTTTAGGCTTAATTTCACCCATATACATATTTAATCCATAAATTTTAATTCCTAAGTTGTTATAATTTCCTAGATTTACAATCTTTAGATTTGTAACATCTAAAGATTGTAAGGGTTTGGGATTTAGGGAAATTAAGACTTCTTTATTGTTAAAACTATATGTGCAGTCTTTAACATTAAGATCGCAAGCTAATGGGGTGGAAAAATCAGCTTTTGTTATTTTTTGAGAATCTTTTATTATATAAAAATCAAAAATAATATATAAGGTAGCAATAACAAAAGCAAAAGCTAGGATAAAAATAATTTTTCTCATTAATTAAAATTCTTTAGAATCAATATTTTTTAACTCTATGGTTTTGTGATTATTAAATTTTAAATCTAAATTTACCTTCGTATCTTTAATAATAGGTTTTTTTAGTTTTAAAAGCATTATATGGTAACCTCCTGATTTAAGTTCTGTGCTTGAATGAGCTTTTATAATAATTTCAGGAATTTTTTGCATCATCATTTTTCCATTTTTATGTACATGTGTATGCAGTTCACTTGCTTCACTGATATTGCTTTTGACGCCTATTAAAGCAATATCTTTATCAGTATTATTAAAAATGGTAAGAAAAATAGCACTATTTTGCGCATGAGGTGGAGTTTGTTTTACAAAGGCATTTTTTACCTCTATATCATTAACAGCCCAAAGATTTACAGCAAAAAGAGCGCCTAAGAGAAGAATTTTTTTCATATTGCATCCTTATTTTTATAACATTAAACATTTGTTCATTATATCAAAAAATATTTTTATTTGAATATAAAATTTTTAAAATTTTTCAATGTGTGTTACCTGTTTGAAAATTTTTTGCATAGCAACATCACAATCAAAGAAAAAACCAGTTGGAGTATTATTGTTTAAAAATTCAATCCTAAATCTAGAATCATCGGTAATACTTCTATCTATAAAATTTATAAGAATATCACCATTAACTATATTAAATTTTTAGGAATGATATCGTATATATTAGGAATTTAAACTATAAATTTTAATCTTTAAATTAGAATAATGAGGAGAATTTTTAATTTTTATAGTAGTTTTATTGAAAATTTTTATAGGTTTTGGGTAGGCTGAAACTTCAATATTTTTTTATTAAAAGAAAAAACACAATCTTGTAAATTTAAGTCACAAGCTAGATCTTGGCATGTATTTGAGCTAAATACACTTTCTTTTTATCATATAATGCATAAAAAGCTAAAAACAAAATACCTAAAAAAGACATTTCTATAAAAAAATTCTTATCACTATCAACCTTTTAAAACAAGCCTTTATGATTTATTAAAAATAATATCATAAATAAGGTCACATTATTAATATAATTAATATTTTTTAAGAAAAAAAATATTATAATCACAAACATTTTTGACTTAAAAAAAATTTTGAAATAGCTAAGGAAAAACATTGTTAAAACGACTTACTTTATTAATTACACTTTCTTCGTTGATGTTGCATGCCTCAGATCTTGTTAAAATTTATCTCAATCAAGGATTAGATGCTGTTGGCGTAGCGATTGAAAAAGAATTAACTCAAAAGGATTTTTGGTTAAGTGAAATAGGAGATAAAAATATTTCACTCGGATATTATGATGATAATGTTGCTATCGTGCTTGCAAATAAAACAGATAAAATTCTCCGTGTTTATTCTTACGAGGATGGAAAAATAAGAAAAGATTTTGAACAAAAAGAAATAATAACTGGGTTAATGGGCGATAAAAAAATAGAAGGAGATTTGAAAACGCCAGTAGGTTTTTATGAGTTAGGTCGTAAGTTTAATCCAGGTGATCCTTATTATGGTCCCTTTGCTTTTGCTACAACTTATCCAAATTTACTTGATAAAGTACAAGGAAAAACAGGTGGTGGTATTTGGATCCATGGCTATCCTTTAGATGGTTCTAGACTTGATGAATTTAAAACAAGAGGGTGTATTGCTTTATTTAATAACAATTTGGAGAAATTTGCACAAGTTGTGCAAGACAAAAAAGTTTTTGTTATGACAGAAGAAAAAGAAAAAATTAGAGCTAAAAAGGATCAAATAGCTAGTTTATTGGCTGATCTTTTTACATGGAAGCTAGCTTGGACAAATAGTGACATTAATACCTATTTAAGTTTTTATGATGAGCAAGAATTTAAACGTTTTGATAAAATGAAATTTGAACAGTTTGCTTCTATGAAAAAATCTATTTTTTCTCGTAAAGAAGATAAAAAGATTAAATTTTCAGATATTAATATCAGCCCTTATCCGAATTTAGAAAATGAAACTATGTATAGAATTTCATTTTATGAGGATTATTACACTAAAAACTATCAGTTTAGAGGCGATAAAATTTTATACGTTAAGATAGATAGTAAAGGTAAAATGAAAATTTTAGCAGAGCAATAAATGTCTTTAATAAAAATTGATCAAAAAGCTTATGAATATAATTTAAGACATATTGCTAAAAAAATAGGGAGTTTTCAAAGATTAATTTGTGTTTTTAAAGATAATGCATATGGACATGGAGCTAAGCTTTTAGCTCCATTAGCTAAAAATTTAGGAGTTTCTTTTGTTGCTGTTAAGAGTGAAGAAGAAGCTCAAGAAATCGAAGAATTTTTTGAGAATATATTAATACTATCACATCGTCCTCATGGTAATGAAAATTCTCGATTTATTTATGCTTTAAATGATATTTCCCAAGTAAAAAAATACAAGCAAGATATAAAAATACATCTAAAAATAGATACAGGCATGCATCGCAACGGAATTTGTGTAGAAAATTTAGAGCATGCTATAAATCTTATTCGAAGTAGTGATTTAAAACTTACTGGAATGTTTACACATTTTGCTAGTGCAGATGAAATAGATGGAAGTTTTTTTGTTCAAAAAGAAAATTTTCAAAAAGCTAAAAAGATAGTAAAAAAATATTTTTCAAATTTATTATTTCATTCGCATAATTCTGCAGCATTATTTAGAGGGAAAATTCCTGAAGATGAATATTGTAGAGTTGGGCTTGTTCAATTTGGATACGGGGAATCAAATTTAAAAAGAGTTTTAAGTTTGTATGCTCATAGATTAAGTCAAAGGATTTTACAAAAAGGACAGAGTATAGGATATGGAGGCATTTTTACTGCTGCAAAGGATATGGAAGTAGCAACTTATGATTTGGGTTATGCTGATGGTCTTTTCCGTTACAATGGAAAAGGGGAGTTAGTGCTTGGAAATGGAAAAGTAATACTTGGAAAGATGTCAATGGATAGTTTTTCTTGTGAAAATTCTGGTGAGGAAATTTGCGTGTTTAAAGATGCTGATATTTGGGCTGATTTTTTTCATACTATTAACTATGAAATTTTAGTAAAATTAAACCCTAACATTCAAAGAGTTCTAGTATAAACATGTTTAATATAGTTTTAGTTCACCCTAGAATACCGCAAAATACAGGTAGTATAGGTAGAATGTGCTTTAATGCTGGTTTTAAACTTCATATTGTTAAACCAACTGTTTTTGATATTTCTCAAAAGGCTGTTAGAAGAGCAGGGCTTGATTACTGGGATAAATTAGAGCCTATTATTTGGGAGAATCTTGAAGAATTTTTAAATGAAAATATTATTTATAAAAATCGCTTTTTTTTCGCAACAACTAAGAGTAAAAAAGCTTATTTTGATGCAGAATTTCAAAAAAATGATTTCTTATTCTTTGGAAGTGAGAGTTATGGTTTGCCAATGGAATTAATGCAATTAAATTGGGAAAATGCTATAACTATACCTATGAAATCTTATGGAAGAAGTTTAAATTTAGCCACAAGCGTTGGTATAATCTCTTATGAAGCTTTAAAACAAAATTTTAGCAGTTTTGTTTCTTAAAAGTTTCAAATTTACACAATAACTTAAAACAAATAAAATCATAAAGTCCTTTTTATAAAAATTATGTTAAAGTAAAATTTAGATTATTTTTTGAGGAGCTTGGATGAATTTAGATATTATGCTAGATTTTGCCAATAAAGCGTCTGATATTATAGCTAATAAGATTGTCCCAAATACAGACATTATCATGGTGGTTTTACTTATTGTTTGTGGACTTTATTATAGCTTTTTAACTCGCTTTGTTCAGTTTCGTATGTTGAGTTCTGTATTTAAAATTCTTACAGAAAAAAACGAAGGACACACTAAAGAACATATTTCACCTTTTCAGGCATTGATGATCTCAACTGCTTCTAGAGTTGGTATAGGAAATATCGCTGGAATTTCTTTGGCATTGGCCACAGGTGGAGCTGGTGCTTTATTTTGGATGTGGGTTATGGCATTTTTTGGTGGTGCCTCAGCATTTGCTGAAAGTACCTTAGCTCAAGTTTACAAATCAAAAGATGATACAGGTGGATTTAAAGGTGGTCCAGCTTATTATATAAAAAAAGCCTTAGGCTCACATTTTTTTGGAGCTTTTTTTGCTTTTATTCTTATTATTACTTATGCTTATGGATTTAACGGACTTCAAAGTCAAACAATGACTTCATCTTTTAAAGTTTATTATGATATGTTTAATCCAAATGCTGCTGTAGATTTTGCATCAAGTTCTTGGCCAATGATCATTGGTATTGTTTTAACTATTTTTGGCGCATGGATGTTTTTTTCTCACCATACTAAAATAGGTAAAATTAGTTCTTTAATTGTTCCTTTTATGGCTTTAGCTTATGTTTTGCTTGCTGTGATTGCTGTTTTAATAAATTTTGATAAAATTCCTTCTGTGGTTCATATGATTTTACAAAGTGCTTTTGATTTTAAAGCGATTTTTGGTGGTTTTGCTGGTTCTGCTTTAGTTATAGGGATTAAAAGAGGACTTTTTTCAAATGAAGCGGGTATGGGCTCAGCACCTAATGCAGCTGCAGCAGCTTTGACAAGTCATCCAGCCAAACAAGGTGTTATACAAGCCTTTTCAGTTTTAATTGATGTTGTTGTTTGTACAAGTTCTGGATTTTTAGTTCTTTTTTCTATGGCATATTTAGGGCTTGGAGAAAGCAAAATTGATGGTGGAATGCCTTTAGTTCAAGAAGCTATGCGTGAGTATTATGGTAGCTTTGGAATCCATTTTATTACTATAGCTATTGTTCTTTTTGCAATAACTTCTTTAATAGGGAATTATTATTATGCTCAAGCCAATGTTAAGTATTTAACAAATTCCAAATTTGTAATGAATTTGTTTAGAATTACAGCTGTAGCTATGATTTTTATAGGTTCTCAAATGAATTTAAAACTTGCTTGGAATTTGGCTGATTTGACTATGGCTTTCATGGCAACGACAAATATTATATCTTTATTGCTTTTAGGCGGTATAGTAAATAAAGTTTTAAAAGATTTTAATACACAACAAAAATCTGGTATAGATCCAAAATTTAATGCTAGCAAACTTGGAATTAAAAACGCTGAATGTTGGGATTAAAATTCATAAGCCTTAATGGCTTATGAATTAATGATTTAAAACCTTGTTTAAAAATTCTTTCAATCTTTCATTGCTAGGATTTTCAAATACTTCTTTAGGGCTTGCATCAACAGCGATTTTTCCTTTATCCATAAAAAATATACGATTGGCAACATTTCTAGCAAAACCCATTTCATGAGTTACTACAAGCATAGTTAAACCTTCTTTTGCAACATCTTTCATAATGCTTAGAACCTCGCCTATCATTTCAGGATCTAGAGCTGAAGTAGGCTCATCAAATAAAATAACATCAGGATTCATCATCAAGCTTCTAGCAATAGCTATGCGTTGTTTTTGTCCACCAGAGAGCTTATGGGGCATTATATTTTCTTTGTCTGCTAAACCCACCTTAGCAAGAAGTATTTTTGCTTTTTTTATGGCTTCTTCTTGACTTAAAATTCCTGTTTTAATGGGCGTTAAACATAAATTTTCCATAACATTTTTATTAGCAAAAAGATTAAAATGCTGAAATACCATGCTAACTTTTTGCCTGATCTTATTAATATCAATTTCTTTATCAAGTATGTTTTGCTTATTGATTAAAATTTCCCCACTATCAGCTAGTTCTAAGCGATTGATGCAGCGTAAAAATGTACTTTTTCCGCCTCCACTTGGACCTATGATAGCTATTACATCGCCTTTTGAGATTGTAGTGTTAATATTTTTTAAAACTTCTAATTCTCCATATTTTTTTTGTAAATTTTTAACTTCAATCATTTTTATTCATCCTAAGTTCAAGTTTTTTTGCAAAATAACTAAAAATTTTTACACTTACGTAATAAACAAGTCCAGTGAAAATAATAGGTTTTGGATTGTAAAGTACGGCTTGTAAGCTTTGACTTTGCATGGTAATATCAACAACACTAATAAATCCTACAACAGAAGTTTCCTTAAATAAAGAAATAAATTCATTAGCTAATGCAGGTAGAATGTTTTTAGTAGCCTGAGGAAGAATAATTTCTTTCATTGAAGTTTTGTAATCAAGTCCCATTGCTCTTGCAGCTTCCATTTGTCCTTTATCCACACTATTAATGCCACTTCTTACAATTTCTGCTATATAAGCCGAGCTATTAAGTCCTAGTGCAAGAATGGCTGCATAAAGGTTATCTATAAAAGTAAAAATTACAAAAGCAAAAATCATCAATTGTAAAATTACTGGTGTTCCTCGTATAATGTCTATATATTCATCTATAATAAAATTAAGTGTTTTAAATTTAGAGAAGCGTAAAATAGCTAAGCTAAAACCAATAATCACTCCGATAATAACAGCACAAGCAGTTAATAAAAGCGTAATAAGATAACTTTTTAAATAAGCTTTTGCATTTTCTGTATAGCCATAGCTTACAACTCCACTAGGATCTTGAATTTTTAATATTTCTATCGGGAAAGAAAAATAGCCCCATAAAATAATAATAACAAAAAAAACAAAAATTCTTATATTTTTCTGATTCAATTTGTAAACCTTTTCAGAGAAATTATTTAAAAAAAGATTTTATAGAAATATCTTTGAATTTTCTCTAAAGATTTAAAAAAATGTGTTAGAATTTCCCAAAAATAAGGTTGTATTTATGGAAATTTTAGATTTCATTCTAATAGTTATTTTTGTGTTTTTAATGATTGTTTTGGTCATAGGATTCAATCATCAAATGATGCAAAAAAACAAAGAAAGAGAAGAAAGATTTAAAAAATATAAAAAAGGAGAACAAAATGAGTAAAAAAGTATTAATTCCATTGGCTCAAGGTTTTGAAGAAGCTGAATTTATAGGAATTGCAGATGTTTTAAAACGAGCAAGAGAATTAAATCCGGATTTGGAAGTTGTTATAGCTTCGCTAAATAGTGAGTTATTAGTAAAGGGTGCTAATGGCATTAGTATAAAAGCAGATTGTTCTATAGAGGATGTTGATATAGAAAATTTAGATGCCATTGCTTTGGCGGGTGGCTTTGAAGGTATGATGAATCTTAAGAATTCAAATATTATTTTAAATATCATTAAACAACTTCATAGCAACAATAAAATTGTTGCCGCAATCTGTGCTTCTCCTATAGTCTTAAATGAAGCAGGTGTTTTAGAGGGCGAGTTTGCTTGCTATCCTAGTTGTGAAGTTGGACTTAATGGAAATCGTGTTAATAAGGCTGTAGTTGTAAATAAAAATGTTATAACTTCAGCAGGTCCAGCTACGGCAATTCTTTTTGGTTTAGAACTAGCTAAAAAGTTATGCGGTGATGAAATTTATCAAAAATTATACGAGGGAATGTTGCTACCTCTGACAAAATAATTTAAATGGTAGTTTTTCTACCATTTAAATTAAAATAAAGCTTGAGGATTTTCTTTTTTTGTTTTTTCCTTAGGCAGTTCAAAACCTCCAAGCATATGAAAATGCAAATGAAAAACTTCTTGTCCGCTATTTTTTCCACAGTTTGTTACCAAGCGATATCCACTTTTATCTACGCCTAAAAGAACAGCTAGTTCTTGTATGAAACTTGTCATTTTGGCCATAAGTTCAGGATCAAATTCTTGAAAGTCTTTAAAATGTTTTTTAGGGATTATAAGTATATGTATGGGTGCTTTGGGTGCAATATCATGAAATGCTAGAAAATCGTCACTTTCAAGCACTTTATTGCATGGAAGTTTACCTTCAACTATGAGTTCAAAAATTGTTTTTTCTTGCATTATTTATCCTTTTTTATTGTTGGTTTGATACAATTATATCTTTAAAGTTTGGTTTTTATGCTGAATTTAAAATAGTTTTTAATAGAATTAGAACTTGAAATATTTTATTTTAAGGTAAGAAAATTGCAAAATTTTATAGAACAGATTCAAAAATGTGAGAATTTAAATGATTTGGAAGCCATTAGGATTTCCGTTCTTGGAAAAAAAGGTATTTTAACAGAAGGCTTTACAAAGCTTAAAGAGTTAGAAGATGAGGCGAAAAAAGAATTTGCTGCTAAACTAAATGCACAAAAAGAAATATTTAATGAGGCTTATTTAGCTAAATTTAAAGATTTGGAAAATCTTGCTTTAGAAGAAAGAATGAAACAAGATGCTTTAAATTTTAACTATTTTGATGAAAGTATTACAACAGGTGCCTTGCATCCTGTTATGAGCACCATGGATAAAATCATAGAGTATTTTATAGCTTTGAATTTTAGCATAGAAAAAGGGCCTTTAATAGAAGATGACTTTCATAATTTTGAAGCGTTGAATTTACCTAAATCTCACCCTGCAAGAGATATGCAAGATACCTTTTATTTTGATGATAAAAGGCTTTTAAGAACACAAACTTCGCCAGTGCAAATACGGACAATGCTTGCACAAAAACCTCCTATTAGGATGATAGCCCCTGGTGCTGTATTTAGAAGAGATTTTGATATTACGCATACTCCTATGTTTCATCAAGTTGAAGGCCTTGTAGTGGAAGAAGGGCAAAAGGTTAGCTTTGCAAATTTAAAAAGTGTATTGGAAGATTTTTTGCGTTATATGTTTGGAGATGTGAAAGTTCGTTTTCGTCCAAGTTTTTTCCCATTTACAGAACCTTCTGCTGAAGTTGATATTTCTTGTGTATTTTGCAAAGGAAAGGGTTGTAGAGTTTGCAAACATACAGGTTGGCTCGAAGTTTTAGGATGTGGAATAGTTGATCCTAATGTTTATAATTTTGTTGGTTATGAAAATGTAAGTGGCTATGCTTTTGGATTAGGAGTAGAGCGTTTTGCAATGCTTTTGCATCAAATTCCAGATTTAAGATCTTTATTTGAAGGTGATTTAAGATTATTGGAGCAGTTTAGATGATAATTACTAAAAGTTGGTTGAATGATTGGTTAGAACTTGAAGAAATAAGTTCAGATAAAATAGCTAAAACTTTAAATTCTATAGGTATAGAAGTTGATAGGGTTGGCGTTTTAAAGGCTCCAGATAAAGTTGTTGTAGGCTATGTTAAGGAAAAAATTAAACATGAAAATTCAGATAAATTAAGCATTTGTCAAGTTGATATCGGAAGTGAAACCTTGCAAATTGTCTGCGGTGCTGCGAATGTTGATGTAGGACAATTTGTAGCTGTTGCAACTAAAGGTGCTATCATGCCAAACGGTATGGAAATAAAAGAAGCAAAATTACGAGGAGTGGATTCTTGTGGTATGCTTTGTTCTAGTTTAGAATTGGGTTTTGAAAAAATCAATGAAGGAATTATGCTTTTAGATGAGAGTATAGGGAAATTAGAACTTGGGAGAGCTTTAAATACTTATGAAATTTTTAATGATGAGCTAATAGAAGTAGAACTTACTCCTAATAGGGGTGATTGTTTAAGTATTTATGGTATTGCTCGTGATTTAGCTACAGCTTTAAATTTAAATTTAAAAGAACCAAAACCATTCAAAGAAAGTGAAAATGTTTTGGGTATCGGTAGAATTTTGCGCTTAGCAGCTGAGAAAGAACTTAACGGACTTTATAATTATCGAGCTATAGAGCTAAAAGAAGAAATTCAAACAAATTTATTGCTTAGTTTAAGACTTGCTCAAATTGAAGGTTTGGGAAAAAATTCCATAGAAAATTTATTAAATTATGCAACGCATTCAACTGGTGTTCTTTTTAATGCTTATGATTTAAGTGGTTTTTCTGAAAAAGATGAAGAATTTACCATCAATTTAAGCAAGCAAATGCATGGAGAAACAAAAGTATCTTACAAAGATAAACTTTTAAGCTTTAGCGGAATTTTCCAAAATAATGAAAGTAGATGCAAAGATGATTCTAAAATAATTATTATTGAGGCTAATTATACCGATCCATTGGTAATTGCAGATGCTAAAATATATCATAAAGATCAAGATGAAAAAATGCTTTATAGAAGTTTTAGGGGAAGTGAGCCTAAATTAAATTTAGGAATGGATTTTTTACTTAGTATTTTTGAGCAGATTCCAAATCTTGTTATTTATAGTTCTTCTCAACAAATTTTAACCGACAAAGAATTACCAATCATACCAATAAGTATTGAAAGTATTGGCGATATAATAGGGCAAAATGTTGACAAAGATGAAGTATTAAAAATATTGAAAAAATTAGGTTTTGAACTCATACTTTCAGGCGAAGGGCTTATAAATGTTAAAGCACCTTTACATCGTCCTGATATTAAAAATTTATCAGATATTTGCGAGGAAGTTGTAAGAATTATAGGTATTGATAATATTGCTTCCAAGGGTTTAGAATTTGTAGAAAAAAATCGTTTAAATTTTACATATAAAAATTATATTGAGTTTTTAAATTTAAGGAAAAGAGCAGTAGCTAGTGGTTATTTTGAAAGCTTACATTATGTTTTAGACAATGAAGAAGAACTTAAAAAATTGGGTTTTGATTCTGTTAAATTAAAACTAATCAATCCAATTACAGCAGAACTTAATACTTTAAGAACAACCCTTTTAAATCATTTATTGAATGCAGCAAGTTTAAATGCAAAAAATTCTAAAAAAATTATTAAACTTTTTGAACTAGGGGTTGTTTTCAATGTCAATAATCAAGAATTAAATCGTATCGCATTTATCCATTCTGGCTTAAAAGAAGAAGCTAAAATTTCTAATAAGGCAAAACCTGAATCGGTGCAATTTTATGATTTTCTTTTAGACATTAAAAATATTATAGGCGATTTTAAACTAAAATCATCAAAATATAATATTTTAAGCCCTTATGAACAAGCAGATATTTATCTATCGGATATTAAAGTAGGTTTTATAGGCCGTTTGCATTTAAAAATAGAAAATGAGAGGGATTTGCCAAAAACATATATTTGCGAACTTGATTTAGATTTAATTAAGCAAGATTTTAAAATAGCTAAGCCTTACTCCAAATTCCCAGCT
Source organism: Campylobacter sp. US50a (assembly GCF_004379015.1). Classification (NCBI taxonomy): domain Bacteria; kingdom Pseudomonadati; phylum Campylobacterota; class Epsilonproteobacteria; order Campylobacterales; family Campylobacteraceae; genus Campylobacter; species Campylobacter sp. US50a. Next base: position 228,372 of record NZ_RYYJ01000002.1, read on the forward strand.
ATCACTAGAGATCTTAGCGTGTTAATACCTAAAGGTTTTGAATACAATCAGATTAAAAATTGTATCGAAGAATTGAATTTAGAAATACTTGAAAATTTTCGTTTAGTTGATATTTATAGTGATGAAAACCTTAAAGAATTTTATAGCATTACTATGAGTTTTTCTTTTAGAGATATAAATAAAACTCTAGAAGATAATCAAGTAAATGAATGCATGGGTAAAATTTTAAATACTCTTAAAAATTTAGGTCTTGATTTAAGATGAAAATTTACAAATTGCAAACCTCTATAAATGCTATACTTGAAAATATAGCAGCAGATAAAAGCATATCTCATCGTTTTGCTATATTTTCGCTTTTAACACAAGAAGAAAATAAGGCTCAAAATTATCTCTTAGCTCAAGATACTTTAAACACTCTTGAAATTATAAAAAATCTTGGAGCTAAAATTGAACAAAAAGATTCTTGCGTCAAAATTATACCCCCTAAAGAAATTTTATCTCCAAATTGTATTTTAGACTGTGGAAATTCAGGAACCGCTATGCGTTTGATGATAGGATTTTTAGCAGGAATTTCTGGTTTTTTTATTTTGAGTGGAGATAAGTATTTAAACAATCGTCCTATGAGAAGGATAAGCAAACCACTTACTCAAATAGGCGCTAGAATTTATGGAAGAAATGAGGCAAATTTAGCTCCACTTTGTATAGAAGGTCAAAAATTAAAAGCTTTTAACTATAAAAGCGAAATTTCTTCAGCTCAAGTTAAAACAGCTATGATTTTATCTGCTTTTAGAGCTGATAATATATGCACTTTTAGTGAAATTTCTCTTAGTCGAAATCATAGTGAAAACATGCTAAAGGCTATGAAAGCTCCAATAAGGGTTAGTAATGATGGCTTAAGTCTTGAAATAAGTCCTTTAAAAAAACCTTTAAAAGCTCAAAATATAATCATTCCTAATGATCCTTCTTCGGCTTTTTATTTTGTTTTAGCAGCTATTATTTTGCCTAAATCTCAAATTATTTTAAAAAATATTTTACTTAATCCTACTCGTATAGAGGCGTATAAAATTTTGCAAAAAATGGGCGCCAAACTTGAAATGACAATAACTCAAAATGATTTTGAAACTATTGGTGAGATCAGGGTGGAGTCTAGCAAGCTTAATGGCATAGAAGTTAAAGATAATATCGCTTGGTTGATAGATGAAGCGCCTGCTTTGGCTATAGCTTTTGCTTTGGCTAAGGGTAAATCTAGTTTAATAAATGCTAAAGAATTACGCGTTAAAGAAAGCGATAGAATTACTGCGATGGTTGAAAATCTAAAGCTTTGTGGTGTTGAAGCTAGAGAACTTGATGATGGTTTTGAAATAGAAGGTGGATGCGAACTAAAATCTTCAAAAATTAAAAGCTATGGAGATCACCGTATTGCTATGAGTTTTGCTATTTTAGGTTTGCTTTGTGGAGTTGAGATTGATGATAGTGATTGTATAAAAACTTCTTTTCCAAATTTTATAGAGATTTTATCAAATTTAGGAGCTAGGATTGATTATTGAATTAGCAAAAAACTATGGTTTTTGTTTTGGTGTTAAAAGAGCTATTAAAAAAGCAGAACAAATAAAAGATGCCGCAACTATAGGTCCTCTTATTCATAATAACGAAGAAATTTCTCGTTTACAAAAAAATTTTAATGTCAAAACTTTGGAAAATATAAAAGCTTTAAGCAATGAAAAAAAGGCTATTATAAGAACTCATGGTATTACAAAGCAAGATTTAGAAGAATTGAGAAAAAAAGATATAGAAATTTTTGATGCCACTTGTCCTTTTGTTACAAAGCCACAACAAATTTGCGAGCAAATGAGCAAGGAGGGTTATGAAGTTGTTATTTTTGGAGATGAAAATCATCCCGAAGTTAAAGGAGTAAAAAGTTATGTAAGCACAAAAGCTTATGTAGTTTTGGATAAAAAAGAGCTTCAACATATAAAACTTCCTAATAAAATAGCTGTAGTAAGCCAAACAACTAAGAAGCCTGAACATTTTATGGAGATAGTAAATTTTTTAATACTTAAAACCAAAGAAGTAAGAGTTTTTAATACTATATGTGATGCAACTTTTAAAAATCAAGATGCTATTAAAGAACTCTCGCTTAAAAGTGATGTTATGGTTGTTGTAGGGGGTAAAAACTCAGCCAATACAAAACAACTTTTTTTGATTGCAAAAACTAATTGTGAAGATAGTTATCTAATTGAAACCGAAGAAGAGTTAAAAAAAGAATGGTTTTTAGATAAAAAACATTGTGGTATTAGCGCAGGCGCTAGTACTCCTGATTGGATCATACAAAAAGTTATCGCCAAAATAGAAAATTTTAAAATTAATTAAAAAATGTTTTCAATATAGAATAAAAAAGTCAAAAATTTAAAAAAAATTAATAAAAATAAAAAAACTTAACACTAATTAAAGAAAAATAAGGTAAAATCAATCAATTTCTAAAAATTATTTTAAAGGACCATAATGAGCGAGGTGAACAAAAAAGTTCAAGGCGGCGTAGATGATTATCTTGAGGAAGAAGATTTTGGACTGCTTTTAGAGGCTTTCGATAAATCAAGAGAAGAGACTACAACAGAGGGTGTGATTGTAGAGATTAAAAATGATGAAGTTTATGTAGATATAGGCAAAAAATCTGAAGGTATTTTAGCTCTTAGTGAAATACAAGATGATAATTCTAAGCTATTATTTAATGTAGGCGATAGTATTAAAGTTGCTGTTATGGGTTCTCGTGGTGGCAGATCTTTACTTTCTCATAAAAAAGCTTTGAGAAAAGAAAAAGTTATTGAATTTATTAAAAACTATCAAGAAAATCAAGATGATATTTTTACCGTAAAAGTAGTTGGAAAAAATAAAGGCGGATTGATAGTTGTTGATGAAAATGATGTTGAATTTTTCTTGCCAAAATCTCAATATGGCTTCAAAGAAACAAATAACATTATAGGCAAAACGTTTAAAGTTAAAATTATTAAAATCGACAAAGATGAGCAAAGTATCATTGTTTCTCGTAAAAAAACTTTAGATGAGGAGAGAAGAAAACGCAAAGAATTGATCAATAATGTAGCACAACAAGAAGATTTAATTGAAGGTATTGTGAAAAAAATTACCACCTATGGTATGTTTGTAGATGTAGGAGGTGTTGATGGCCTTGTTCATTACAGCGAAATTTCTTACAAAGGACCTGTAAATCCTGGAACACTTTATAAAGAGGGCGATAAAGTTCCAGTTAAAGTTATAAAGTATGATAAAGAACGCAAACATTTATCCTTATCTATAAAAGCGGCTTTACCTGATCCATGGAGTGAGATAAAAGATACTCTTGATGTAGGTGATACCATTAAAGTAATAGTATCAAATATAGAGCCTTACGGTGCTTTTGTGGATTTAGGAAATGATATAGAAGGATTTTTACATATCAGTGAAATTTCTTGGGATAAAAATATTAAAAATCCAAAAGATTATATCAATAAAGGCCAAGAAATTGATGTTGAAGTAATTGAAATCAATCCAAATGAAAGACGCTTAAGAGTTTCTTTAAGAAATTTACTTTCTAGACCTTTTGATGAATTTATGAAATCTTACAAAATTGCAGATGTGGTTGAGGGAGAAATTACCTCAGTAACTTCTTTTGGTGCGTTTGTTAGACTTGGCGGTATTGAAGGTTTGTTGCATAATGAAGATGCTTCTTGGGATAGAAATGATAAATGCAAAGACAAATTCTCTCAAGGGGATAAAATCAAAGTAAAAATTATCAAAATAGATGAAGAAAACCAAAAAATATCATTAAGCGCAAAAGAATTAAGTAGCTCTCCAGTTCAAGAATATGCCAAAATTCATAAAGTCGGCGATATTGTAAAAGGCGCTATCCGTGATATTAAAGATTTTGGCGTTTTTGTAGAGCTAAGTAAAAATGTTGATGCTTTAATTCATAAAGAAGATATAAGCACTTCTATGCTTGAAAATTTAAAAATTGGCAACGATATTGAAGCTGCTATAGTTTTTATTGATGAAAAGAAAAATAGAATTCGCCTAAGTGTTAAAAATCTTATTAGAATGAAAGAAAGAGAAGTTCTTAATGAAATCAATAATGATGATAAAGTAACCTTAGGTGATATCATTAAAGATCAACTAACTTAATGAAAAAATACTTTACAATAAGCATTTTGAGTATTTTATTACTCATTTTGCTTGCTGTTGTTTTTACATTACTTTGGCAATTTAAAGCTAATGTAAATTTCATTCCACAATTTGCTAAAGATACAAATACGCAGCCAAGCATTCAAGCTCAAAATCAAGATCTTTCATGGCAAGAAGAATTAGCAAAATGGCCTACAAGAGATTTTACCCCAGCAGCAGAAAAATTTACCTTATATTTTAATGTGGATACTAGCGAGCTTAAGGAGAAAAATAAATATTATCAACTTATAGTTGGAAAATATGATATTTACTCTATGTTTTGCTTAAGACAGACTTTAAATTCTTTTAATGTGAAGTATTTTCTTCTTAAATCAGGCGATAGTCCAGAAATCTTTTTGGATACAGGTAATGAAAAACTTATAGATGATATTATCAAAGAATTAAAAAAATATAAAATAAATACAGAAGTAAAGGAAATTTGGCTATGAAAAAAAAGATTATAGTATGTGATGCTATTTTGGATAAAGGTGTCGATATTCTAAGAAAAGCTGAAGATATTGAGCTTATAGAAGCTGCAAAAGTTCCAAAAGATGAACTTATGCAAATGCTAAGTGATGTTGAAGTTGCTATTACTAGAAGTTCTACGGATATAGATGTAAATTTCTTAAATCATGCCAAAAAATTAAAAGCGCTTGTGCGTGCTGGGGTGGGCGTAGATAATGTTGATATTCCAGAGTGTTCTAAAAGAGGAGTGATTGTGATGAATGTCCCAACTGCAAATACTATTGCCGCAGTTGAACTAACAATGGCACATCTTTTAACATCAGCTAGAAGCTTTGTCAATGCTCATAATTTTTTAAAAATTGAAAGAAAATGGGAAAGAGAAAAATGGTATGGCATTGAATTGATGAACAAAACGCTAGGGGTTATAGGTTTTGGAAATATAGGTTCAAGAGTGGCTATCCGTGCTAAAGCATTTGGTATGAAAATTTTAGCCTACGATCCGTATATTTCTGCTTCTAAGATTACAGATTTAGATATGGAGCAAGCAAAAAATTTGGATGAAATTTTAGAAAAAAGTGATTTTATTACCATTCACACACCAAAAACCAAAGAAACCAATGGTATGATAGGAAAGCAAGAAATTGCAAAAATGAAAGATGGAATAAGATTAATAAATTGTGCTCGCGGAGGATTGTACACAGAAGAGGCTTTATATGAAGGTTTAAAAAGTGGTAAAATAGCATGGCTTGGTATAGATGTATTCGATAAAGAACCTGCGACTAATCATCCTCTTTTAGACTTTGAAAATATTTCAGTTACTTCTCACCTAGGAGCAAATACTTTAGAAAGTCAAGACAATATCGCAAGAGAAGCTTGTGAGCAAGCGCTAAGTGCAGCACGAGGCGTAGCTTATCCTAATGCCTTAAATTTACCAATTAAAACTGAAGATTTACCACCTTTTGTGGCTCCTTATATAGAACTTGTTTCTAAAATGGCTTTTTTAGCTGTTCAAATTGATAAAAATCCGATAAAAAGTATTAAATTAGAGGCCGAAGGAATTATTGGCGAGTATGCAAATTCTATGCTAACCTTTGCAGCTGTTGGTGCTTTGGGTGGAATTTTAGGAGAAAAAATTAATTATGTTAATGCAGAATTTGTAGCCAAGGAAAAAGGAGTTGAATTATCTTGCGAAACTCTTCCAAATAGTGGTTATAATAATAAACTTAGCGTTAAAATTATCACCGAAAATTCAAATATCAGTGTTTCAGGAACAGTGTTTAATGAAAATGAACAACGTATAGTTGGATTAAATGGCTTTAAAACTGATTTTAAGCCAAAAGGGAAAATGATTATTTTTAAAAACAAAGACATACCAGGAGTTATAGCTAAAATCAGTTCTGTCTTGGCAGCTAAAAATATCAACATAGCTGATTTTAGGCTTGGCAGAGATGGTTTTGGGTATGCTTTGGCTGTTGTTTTGATTGATGAAAAAGTTCAAAAAGAAGTATTAGATGAACTAAAACAATTAGAGGCGTGTGTATTTGTCCAATATGTTGAAATTTAAAATTTTAATTATAGAAGATGATATAGATTTAAACGAGCTGCTTGTTTTAAAGTTAAAATCTAGTGGTTATGAAGTTATATCTTTAGTAGATTTTTTTGGAGTTGAAGATTTGCTTGATAATGAGCAAATCGATCTTTTAATAGTCGATAGAAATTTGCCAAGTGGAGATTCTTTAGAAAAAATTCAAGATTTAAGAGAGCAAGGATACAAAGAAGCAGTTATTTTTCTTACAGCTAAGGCTTTGCATCAAGATTTGCTCGAAGGCTTTGAAAGTGGTTGTGATGATTATGTTTGCAAACCTTTTGATTTTAATGAGCTTTTGCTTCGCATTAAAGCAATTTTAAAACGCCATAAAAAAGAAGAAGAAAAACTATCTTTTGGTGATTTTATTTTAGATTTGGCTAATTATGAATTTTTTTATAAAAATCAAAAATTAGAAATCTCAAATCTTGACTATGAGCTTTTAAAATGTTTTTTTGAAAATCCAAATACCTTGCTTACTAGACAATTTTTAAGCGAAAGTGTTTGGAAAGATGATACTACAAGTGATAAAACAATCAATATAGCTCTAACAAGACTTAGAAATAAATTTCCAAAACTAAAAGATCATATTATAAGTGTTAGGGGTGTTGGCTATAAATTATGCTAAAAACTAAAAATATTTTTATAGTTTTTTTTGTTGTATTGGCTTTGATTTTTGGGTTTATTTTTTATACTTTTACTAACTCTTATCTTAATTTCTTGCTTACAAAACAATATGAACAAAAAATCAAAAGCCTTGATGATGTTTTAAAATTTTCTCTCTTAGAGCATTTAAATGATGCTAATATCAAGGATTTTGCTAAAGATACTAGGGCTGATTTTATTATCCTAAACAATGATATGAAAATAAGTTCTGTAAAAAATCCTAATTTTTTTTCTAATCTTAAAGAAGGAGAAATTTTAAATTTTAATTCAAAAAAAATTCTTACTAAAAGCTTTATTTACAAAGGATATAAATATATTATTATTGTTTATCCTCGTTTTTTAGATTTAGAACTTTTTTGGACAAAAATAGCAATCGGTTTTGGAGTGTGCTTGCTGTTTGTTTTTATTTTAATGTTGTTGTTAGGTAGAAGAATAGAGAAAAATTTTAATAAAATTTTGGATTTTTTGGATTCTATAGGGGATCATAAAGTTGTTATATTAGAAAAAGGAATGTTTAAAGAATTTAATTTGCTAAATGAGAAACTTTTAAAAACTAAGGAGAAAATTCTAAAGAATACCCAAAAAAATAAAAAACAAAGCGATAAAATTACTTTAAAAAATACTCAGCTTGCTAGCGTGATTTCTGCTATTTCTCATGAGCTTAAAAATCCATTAAGCGTGATTGATCTTAGCTTAGAGATGCTAAAAGACGAGGAATTGGAAGATAAAAAATTAAAAAAGGAATTGCTAGAAAAAATTTCGCGCCAAAGCATTAAACTTAATGCTTTGACCCATAAGCTTAATTTTGTTTTTAATCTTAATAGTGAAGCCTTGCAAATGCAAGAATTTGATCTTTTTTCTCTGTGTGAAAAAATTACTAAAAACCCAGGCTTTGAAAGAGTTGTATTGCAAGGTAAAAGCACGAAAGTTAAGGCTGATGAATTTTTAATCGAGCAAGTGATTATAAATTTGCTTTCCAATGCTTTAAAATATAGTCAAAAAGAAGTCATTTTAACAGCAAGAGATCAAAAGATAATAGTCCAAGATTTTGGAAAAGGCATAGAAGAAGATAAAATAAAATTGATTACAAAAAAATTTTATAAAATTGATGTAAAAAGTGATAATTCTTTTGGTTTGGGACTTTTTTTAGTAAAGAAAATTTTAAATATACATAAAAGCTATCTTGAAATTTCTAGCACTTTAGGCTATGGTTCTAGTTTTAGCTTTAAACTCAGTCAAGGATAAAAAATGGCTCTTATAGATTTAATTGAAGCTTCAAAAAAATTTGGAGACAAAATAGTTTTAAATGAAGCAAATTTTAGTGCAAACGAGGGAGAAAAGATTGCTATTATAGGGAAAAATGGAGAAGGAAAATCTACTTTTTTAAAAACGCTTTTAGGCACACTTCCTTTAGATAGCGGTAGAGTAATAAGACAAAATGGAAAAAGCATAGCCATGCTTTCACAAACCGTTGATTTTAATGCAAATTTAAGTGTAAAAGAAGCTATCAAGCAAGAGCTTGCAGAAATTTACAATGCCTTAGAAGAATATGAAATACTGCATAAAAAATTAGAAGAAGATCCTAATAATAAAGATCATCTTAAAAAAATAGATACACTTATGACTTTGATTGATAGTAAAGATGCTTGGAATATAGAATCTAAAATAATACGCGTTTTAAAAGAATTTAGTTTGCTTGAGTATGAAAATCGCATTATATCTACTCTAAGTGGCGGAGAGATACGCCGCGTTGGACTTTGCATACTTTTACTAAAAAATCCTGATATTTTATTGCTTGATGAACCAACTAATCATTTAGATGTATATATGACAAGCTTTTTGGAAGAATTGCTAAAAAATTCAAAGATGTGTGTGATTTTTATTTCCCATGATAGATATTTTATTGACGCTATAGCGCACAAGTGTGTAGAAGTAGAGCAGGGTAAACTTAGTATTTTTAAAGGCGGATATGCAAACTATTTAGAGAAAAAAACACAAATTTTGCAAAGCCTTGCTAAGAGCCATGAAACTCTTTTAAAGCAATTAAAAAGCGAAGAAGAATGGCTTAGAAGAGGGGTTAAAGCAAGACTTAAAAGAAATGAAGGACGAAAAGAACGCATTTTTAAAATGCGTGAAGAAGCGAAAAAAAATCCCGGAGCAATCAAACGCTTAAAACTTGAAATTTCAAGAGCGGCTTTAAATTTTAATGGAGAAAAAACGATCAATCGTAAAAAAATGCTTTTTGAGCTTAAAAATATAAGCAAAAATATAAACAATAAAAATCTTTTTAAAGATTTTTCAACGCGTGTTTTACAAGGTGAACGCATAGCTATCGTAGGAAGAAATGGTTGTGGAAAATCGACATTGTTAAAAATTCTTATAGGGCAAATAAAACAAGATAGCGGTGAAATAAAACGCGGAGAGCTTAAGATAGGATATTTTGATCAGGCTAGAAGCTTGGTAAATTCTGATAAAAGCTTGCTTGAAATTTTTTGTCCCAATGGAGGAGATAGGGTTGAAGTTCGTGGTAAAAATATGCATGTTTATGGATATTTGAAAAATTTTTTATTTCCTAAGGAATTTTTAGATAAAAGCGTAGCTCTTTTAAGTGGCGGAGAGAAAAATCGCGTTGCTTTAGCCTTGCTTTTTACTAAAGAATATGATGTTTTGATTTTAGATGAGCCAACTAATGATCTTGATATAGCTACGATTAATATATTAGAAGAATATTTACTCAGTTTTGAAGGGGCTATTTTGCTAGTATCACACGATAGATATTTTGTTGATAAAATCGCAACAAAACTTTATACTTTTGAGGGAAATGGATATATAAATATTTTACACACTCTTTATACTGAATATCTTGAAAATGAAAAAGAAATTGAAGAATTGGATAATTTTGCTTTAGAGCTTCAAACCCAAGAGCAAAATAATAACCAAAAAGAAAAAAGCTCTAAAAAATTGAGCTACAAAGAAAATGAGATATTAAAAAACCATCCTGAAAAAATAGATTTTTTAGAGCAAAAGATAGCTAAATTAAATCAAGATTTATCCGATCCAAATGTATATCAAGAAATAGGTATTAACAAGCTTTATCAAGAACTTGAAGTAATGCAAAAAGAACTTGAAATTCTAGAAAATGAGTATTTTTTAGTATTAGAGAAAAGCGAGAATTTATAATTAAAAAAAATTTTATATTTTTTTACTCTATGGAGCGGGAAACGAGATTCGAACTCGCGACCCCAACCTTGGCAAGGTTGTGCTCTTCCCCTGAGCTATTCCCGCAAAAAATAAGTGGCGCCCGAGGTCGTAGTGTGATTTATAGTTAAAATACCTAAAATAACATACTTTAAAAATTAATAATACAAATAACATATACTTTAACATATACTTTTTAAATAATAAAATTTTTCAAATATAGAAATTCA